>JALYJY010000024.1 GCA_030775045.1 Pseudomonadota bacterium
GGACGGGGCTGTGCGCACCATGGTAGGCGGGCGCACCTACCAGGACAGCCAGTTCAACCGCGCCACCCAGGCCCTGCGCCAGCCGGGCTCGGCCTTCAAGCCCTTCGTTTATCTGGCCGGACTCCAGGCGGGCCTCACCCCCGACAGCCTGGTGGAGGATGCTCCCCTGCAGATCGGACAGTGGCAGCCGGCCAATTTCGACAATGAATACCGGGGCACCGTGACCCTGCAGGATGCGCTGGCTTTTTCCCTGAACACCGCCGCCGTGCGCGTTCTGGACATGGCCGGAACAGGCCGGGTCCAGGATGTGGCCCGGGCGCTGGGCATCACTTCACCGCTGGGCCATGACCTGAGCCTGGCTCTGGGTACCAGCGAGGTGACATTGCTGGAACTGACGGGCGCCTATGCCGGGCTGGCCAACGTGGGTGGCCGGATCACCCCCTGGGGCATCCAGGAAATCCGCAATGCAGAAGGCAAAATTCTTTACCGGTACAGGGATCTTGAGCCTCTTCCCGTCCTTCCCGAAAACCAGGTTGCAACCCTGAACAGGATGATGACGGGGGTGCTGGCCTGGGGCACAGGCCATGCCGCCGCCTTTGACCATCCCGCCGCCGGAAAGACAGGCACCAGCCAGGATTACCGCGATGCCTGGTTTGTGGGCTTTACGGATGATCTGGTGACAGGCGTGTGGATGGGCAACGACGACAATTCCCCCATGAAAAAGGTATCGGGAGGCGGCCTGCCCGCCCGCCTGTGGCATGACTTCATGGCGGCCGCCCATGCCGGCCTGCCCGTGCGACCCGTTCCGGGAACAGGAGATACCCTTGCTCCGGATGTGATAGATCCTTCGCAGCCCCAGCCCCTGCAGGTGGATGCCACATCCCCTGCCCGGGTACCCGCCACAGAAACCGCCATCGGCCAGCTGGAAAACCTCCTGGGCCGGATCATCGGGACGGAGTAGGATCAGGCCAGACGAAGTTCCGGCCAGGTGATGGAAATATAACCTTCCGCCTGTCTCTGCTGGGCCTCTTCCCGGGGTGGATGTGGCTGTAAGGTGCGCTCTACAAGCCATCCGATTTCTTTCACCCGGCGTTCCTTTTCCGTTCAGCACGGCATCGGCCAGAGCCCACCCCAGGCCGTCCAGAAAAGCCTGTTCCAGAACCGGCCGGACAGCCTGACGGTTTTCATGCTGCAGCCAGTCCCACACCTCAATCATGGGATTGGCAGGACGGTCGGAAGACAGTTTTTTGAAAAAGATATCCGCCAGATATGGCGCACAGGCCTTCAGATGATCGGTTTGTGATTCCAGCGCCAGGATGAAATGATGGGCCTCGGTATGCCTCCCGAATTTAACCAGGGCACGGACAACAATACAGGAAGCCTTTCAGGATGTTCCTTCAGGACTTTCCGGACATCTTTCATAATGCAGAAGAAAAAGGAAATTCACCATCATCATCGTCTGCAAGAAACTCCCGAAGAACAAGAGCCGGTCGCGGCGCCAGCCAGGCTATCGGATCTGTTACACAGACGCGTTCATTCCCTTAGGGAACAATATCCAGATACCGTTCCGGATAGTCCGCCATCTCCAGCACCAGCCTGCACACATGGACCAGACCAGCCAGATCGGCCTTTACACCCTCAAGCTCAAACATCGGGTTTCCCTTTCGGTTGGACTATCGTCCTGCATAGCCTGAAAGGCTGAAAATAAAAAACAGCTACTGCAGGTCCGCTTCCGGAAAGGACCGGTCCTCGCACCAGGGAACAGCGCCGATACACCTCAGGGTATCGGTTTTCTGGCAATCCTGCACATCCTCGACACTTTTCCAGCCGTGTTCAGCCATGGTGCGGACCGAAGCATCGCAACACCCAGTGTCACAGGTTTCCTGAAGGCGCTCATAATAGGGGGACAGCGCTGCAGGATCCCGCTCTCCGGAACCGGCAAGAGCAAGAAATACAGAAACAGCCAGAACAGAACCTGCTTTCATGCCTGCTGCCCTTCCTGCTTCAGAAACTCCAGCGCCTGTCGTACATCGCCCGAAATCAGGGACCATTCGGTGACCTCGGCAAAGCCCTGCTTTCTGTACCAGGACAGGGGATGGCCGTTATTCCTGAAGGTGTAGGTGTCAAAGCTGGTGACCTGATATTTCTCCAGCGCTGTCTCATACAGCCGGATGCTCAGCTGGCGGCCAATATCCTGCTTCTGAAAATCAGGATGCACGAACACCTCGCCATCCACCAGATGGTTCCCGTCCCACCAGGGCTTCACGTCGGCAAAGAAAGCCCCCACAGGCCGGTCGCCCGCGAACGCCGTGAAACACAGTTCTGGATTGCGCCTGAACCAGTACTCCAGAAGCCGGAGCGCTGTCTCCGGCGTCCACTTCTCCCCCACCTGGAAGTGGCCATACACCGCCGCATATACCCGGGCCAGTTCGTCCAGGTCTTCGGGTTTTGTGGGGTGGATGGAGGGGGTATTTCTGGTCATGATTACAGTGTCACACCGGCAAAAGCCGGTGTCCAGTTTTGTCTTTGCAGTAATCCCGGATCAAAGCTTGTCCCGGACCTGATCCAGGGGGCAGGACAGGCAGAAGAAGCAGAGAAGTTTTTTCAGCCGAGTCTGGGAGCCGATGTCATTCCTGCATCAGGGCTTTGCGCAACCGTACGGACCCGAGAGGCTGGCAGAGCAACATTTTCCCTATGAACAGGTTTCTGTGGGAGATCAAAACTGCCCATGCTGTCGGCACAGGACCGGATGGCAACAGGTTTTGCAGCTGTTCCGCTTTCAGAAGCCTCTGCAGAAGGTGAACTGCAGAATTTGAACATTGCGAGGCAGGCAGCAAGTCCGACGTAAAATGATCTTTTCAGATGCGGACCGCGGGTAAAGTGACGGAATGCCTCAAATATTTCAAATGCAGCACCCCAAAACGTTTCTCCAAAAGCATCCCTCATGGCAGTAAACGGATGGCGCGTAAAGCTGGGCTTTTTATAAGATTTTTCTTCTTTTTTATTATTGCTGTTGTTCTGGTTTTCTGCCTCAAACAGGCTTTTGGTCAATCCTGTACCCAGCGCAAGAGTCCCAAGAATAATATAGGGTACAATACCGATTGCCGTTATCACACCCCGTACCACATACCCCGCAACAAGAGCGCACATAAAAACTGGCTTGAGAAGCTCCTGTTGTTCAGGGCTCATTTTTCTGAAAGTCCTGACCGCGATATTATGTTCTTTCTGATTATGTTCCATATCGATCCCTTCCCGGATTTATAAAATGATCGGTATCGAGGACGTTAGGGCAGGGTTTTACTTTCAGCAAGTTGATATGAATACAGCCCTTGTTTGTTGAAGATTATAAAAAGGCATGATCACCCCGGCGCCTTTGCCTCTTCCGCCAGCCTGGCCAGCGTCACATCGAGGCGCGGCACCTCTTTCACTGCACTGCCCAGGCGGATGGATTATTGTGAACCTTTTTTCAGGTGCTCTCTGGCGGCCTGGATATCAATGGCGTCGATCTGCTGATAGTCCCTGTTCAGGATGGATTTGTATGCAATCAGCTGGTGCGCGGACAGGGCCGGTACGGTCAGGCCGAAAATCTCCCTGTTTTCCACGTCGGTAAAATCCGTCCGGACATGCTCCCAGTGCCGGGATACACTGTTGTATATTCTTGTCTGGTCACCGCCGCTGATATCAATCTGCTGCCCGTGATGATCCAGAGTGATCAGGGGCAAATCCCATTTTTCGTCCTGAAACTGTGCCGGTCCAAAAACAATATACGGTTTTATATCGGGAAGAATTTTTTCGAAATCACGGCTGTGCACCTCGATATCAATATCCTTGAGAAGCCTTGGGCTGCCATAGTTTTTGGCCGCCAGCCCGCCGGAGATTACATAGCCAATCTTATGTTTTTCCAGAACTGAAACGATCCACCGGAAGGCTTCTTGAGGATTTTTCAGTGCTTCCATGCTCTCTACCCCGATTTTTTGGGCTTATCTGCCAGTCTGGCCAGTGTCGCGTCCGACCATCAGGAATATTAACTTTATTTTCAGAATTCTGAAGTAGAATTCCCAAAAAACTGCAGGAGTTGTAAAGTGGCAGACTGGCAAGAAACAAATTGGGAATTTTTTGAGCCTAAAAGTATTGCGGAGATACCAGCCTGTATGGCAGAGGCTTTAAAGATGGACGCTGAAGAAGAACGCCACGTCCAAAAAAGCCCTGCAGATCCCTACCCCAGCAGGCTTTTTAATCTTATGAAAAATGTCAGGGAATTTTTTGCCAGAAATCCCCAATATGTAATTCGTAATGTTGATAGAAGTTCGAGCGGAGAGCTTCATGTAAGCAAAGCACCGGGCCAGCTTTTAAAAATGAAAGATATAAGCGATTTATTGGCCAAGGGCGCCAGAAGATCAGCGCATGCTACCATTCATAATATTGTAACCCGCCCTTATGCGTTTAATACTTATCCACCTGGCGGTCTGTCGGAGAGATTTAAAACCTACTGCATAGAGGCCGGACTTTCACCTTCCGATTTTACGATAAAAGGAGAGTTTGCCACGTCGGAAACGCCGGCTGATGAGCGCGTAAATGATGATTTTCTCCTGGACAAGGAGAGAGAATTTTATTTGCGCCGGGTTTCAGATGCCATAGATGTATTAAGCAGAAGCAGGTCTGATGAAAAGGTTCAGAGTCTCTATATTTCACAGCAGAGGCGTGCCGCTGAAGAAGCAGGGTATGGCCCGAAATTTGATCAATATATCCAACAGGTTCGGGCCTTGCGGGGAACGCAAATGCCCCATCAGATTTCGTATCAACAGTTAACTGCTTTGGAAAAAGAATTATTTGGTGAAAATTTTCAGAAAGCCAGGGCATGGGTAAAGAATAACAAAGATATATCCAGTACGCTTTTCTATCTGGAAACAGCAGGTTTTGTATTTCCGGAAAATCTGCTGCCGGCTGGACTCTACACCAGCGTTCATACAGATATTCTGGATTATGGCGTCGCAATTGTCAGAACGCGTATGCTTCTGACGCTGTCAACACGGAGCTATATTCCTTCGGAACAACGGACAGCATACCTGCAGGATCGCGAAAGAATAATAAATAAGTGGACTAACTGGGCCGAGAAAAACGGCCTTGATCCAAAATTTATCAAGCCTGATTACAAAAAACCTAGGCCTGTGGGTCCAGAACATGGTGGATAAGTTTCCTTTTTCACCCCGGCGTTTTGGCCTCGTCCACCAGTCTTTCCACCGCCGCGTCGAGGGCCAGCACCTCTTGTCCGTCGCTGCCGAGGCGACGGAGGGAGACGGCGCGGTCTTCAGCCTCGCGCTTGCCGACCACGGCCAGGATGGGGACTTTCTTTAAACTATGCTCGCGGACCTTCAGGTTGATCTTTTCGTTGCGCAGGTCCGTGTCCACGCGCAGGCCAGCCTTGCGCAGCGTCGCTGCGACTTCCTCGGCATAAGTATTAGCTTCACTTGTAATCGGCGCGACGACCACCTGCAGCGGCGCCAGCCACAGGGGCAGCTTGCCTGCATAGTGCTCGATGAGAATACCGATGAAGCGCTCCAGCGAGCCCAGAATGGCGCGGTGAAGCATCACGGGCCGGTGCTTCTGCCCATCTTCACCGATGTACGTGGCGTCCAGACGCTCGGGCAGCACAAAGTCCAGCTGCAGCGTGCCGCACTGCCACGTGCGGCCGATGGCGTCGGTCAGATGGAACTCCACCTTGGGGCCATAGAACGCGCCCTCGCCGGGCAACTCTTCAAACGATAAACCAGCGCCGCGCAATGCTTTACGTAAACCGTCTTCGGCCTTGTCCCATGTGGCGTCAACACCCGCGCGCGGCGTGGGGCGCAGGGCCAGTTTCACGCTGATGTTCTGGTCAAAGCCCAGGTCCTTGTACACCTGCAGCTGCAGTTTGAAATAGCGCAGCGCCTCTTCCATAATTTGATCTTCAGTGCAGAAAATGTGCGCGTCGTCCTGCACCATCGACCGCACGCGCATCAGGCCATGCAAGGCACCCGACGCCTCGTTCCGGTGGCATGTACCAAACTCGGCCATGCGGATGGGCAGGTCGCGATAGCTCTTGATGCCCTGGTTGAAAATCTGCACGTGGCAGGGACAGTTCATGGGCTTGATGCCCATCATTTTTTCGCCCTTGTCCACGGGCACCTTGAACATATTGTCGCCATACAGATCCCAGTGGCCCGAGGCCTTGAACAGGCTGCTGTCCACCAGCTGAGGCGTGCGCACCTCGACGTATCCCGCACCCTCCAGGCGGCGGCGGATATAGTTTTCCAGCGCGCGCCACAGCGTCCAGCCGTGCGGATGCCAGAAAATGCTGCCCTGCGCTTCTTCCTGCAGGTGGAACAGGTCCATCTCGCGGCCCAGCTTGCGGTGGTCGCGCTTTTCCGCTTCCTCGATCTGGTGCAGGTGGGCGTCCAGCTCTTTCTGGTCGCGCCAGGCGGTGCCGTAGATGCGCTGCAGCTGCGGATTTTTGGCATCGCCACGCCAGTAGGCTCCCGCCACTTTCATGAGTTTGAACGCCTGACCAATCGCGCCGGTGGAGGGCAGGTGCGGGCCGCGGCACAGATCCATCCATTTGCCCTGGCGGTAGATAGAAATGGGCTCGCCGGCAGGCAGATCGCGGATAATCTCGGCCTTGAACTTCTCGCCCAGTTTTTCAAAGTGTCTGATCGCATCGTCGCGGCTCCAGACCTCACGGATAAACGGTTCGTTGCGGGCGATAATGTCCCGCATTTTCGCCTCGATCTTCGCCAGGTCGTCGATGGTGAACGGCTCTTCCCGGTAAAAGTCATAGTAAAAACCCGTGGCGATGGCCGGGCCGATGGTGACCTGAGTACCGGGATACAGCTCCTGCACCGCCTCGGCCATCACGTGGGCCGCGTCGTGGCGGATGATTTCCAGCGCGTCCGGATGCTGGCGCGTGATGATCTCGATCTTCGCGTTCTGGTCGATGGTGCGGGAGAGGTCCTGGTCCTGGCCGTTGACGCGGATGAACAGAGCTGCCTTGGCCAGGGACTTGCCAATGGATTCCGCCACTGCCATGCCGGTCACCGGCCCGCCAAAAGTGCGCACACTGCCGTCGGGCAGTGTGATGGCGATTTCCTGGGCGGCAACGGGGGAAGACATGGTGAGGCTCCTGTAGATTGTATTTTCACCGCAGGGCCTTCCGTCTCTTTCCGTCATACCAGTGAAAGCCGGTATCCAGTTTCTTCTTGGAATTTTCCAGAATCTTTCCTTATGGAAAGACAGCAGAAAACAAACTGGACCCCGGCTTTCGCCGGGGTGACGGTAAAAAGGTGACCTTCTGCGGTAATTACCAGCCTGTTTTATAGGCCAGACAGCCTTTCCTGTCACCCGGAATCCCGGACCGCTGTGCGAAACGTCAGGAATGCACGACGCCGCCGGGCAGTGCGGATACCGCCGATAATGTCGGATTTCCTAGCCGTGATCCTGTGTTGCCATTCATAGCGGGCGGGGCCGGACAGCACAACCAGACTGCACTGCTCCAGAAAGACGGGCTTTTTCTGTCCGGTTTCGGGATTCGAGAAATCCATCACACAGGCCGATCCCAGGCTCAGCGAGGCAATGGCTTTCCCAAAGCAGGGAATGCAGTCGATATGTGCGGAGATCCCCTGCCCCGGCAGGTATTCATTGACGATGACCTGATGGGGTGGCGACGGAAATATCCCTTTGTCATGCAGCCTGTGGCACAGCGAGCGCAGCCAGTCCGGCAGCGGCCCCAGAAAAGCATCCGACCGCACCGTCCGCTCTTTGTAGTCATACCGCCATCCATAATGCTGCACCCACCGCTTCAGATCCGCCCGCCAGGGCTGGCTGTCGATGCGGGACAGAAGAAGCACCTCCTGTGCCAAGCCTATGAAATCCGGAACAAAGACAAGACCCGGGATACAGTACTGCGCCTTCTGTGAGGATTCTGGAAAAGGGTTTTCGGGAATTACTTTCATATTCTGCTGTTACTCTCTCAGGTATCAAGAAATAGAATCACAGGAAGGTAAAGACAGACATGTTCGCATGGTATCGTATTGGAAACTATAAAATCGTTGCGCTGATTGCCGGGGATTTTGCCCTGTCCCTTTCACTACAAGGTTCAGAAAATCTGTTCGTCTGGAATTCTGCGGTCCGGTTTTTTGTTCATGGAGACGCAAGGGATTCCCTTGAAAATTTCCGTAATAAAATCGGGTTCTCCTGGACAGGTGGAGTTTTTGAATTTCTGGCCAGACAGGAAAATGGAAAAATGGTTCTGCTGAAACAGAGCGACCCCCTGCGCCAAGCTACCCATCTTGTGTGTGGGCGCCTGTCGACCCTGGAAAGGTTTGCCAAAGGGACTGGAATTCCGGATGGGGAAATTTTTCCGGTTCCTGTTACGACAGAGCCTTTTGCAGGCGCAGTGCCGGTATCAATACAAAGTGACCAGCAGGTATTAACACAAAATCACCCGACGTTTTTTAGCCCATCGATCTCAAACCTCCAAACGCTTGATTCCGTGCGAGTATCCTTGGGCGACGAAACCATACAAGAGATTTACCATGATGTGGGCTTGCTGCAGCAGGCTGTTCAAGGTGGTATCAATCAGGAAGTTAGATATGAGGCCGGCCAGCATCCGCATCTGAAAGCCCTCTTCAGTTTCATTACAAAATCCCCCCTGTATCTTGTTGAAGGAAAAGGCAGCGGTCAGCTGGAATTGAATGAAGTGACAGCCATTCACCATGCCGATGGTACTCCCCTGTCACTGCCATCAGATCTGGGTTCAGGAAATAAACTTCCCTCCTATATAGCCGGTGCGAACCTTACAATTTCCGATAATGATGTGTCTGTTACAGGATTCAGGCTTGTCCTGAACGGTACAGGCCCGTCCGGCCCTGTCGCTCTGAAAAAAGGTCCCCTTGTTTTCATTACCCGGACGGGTGTCCAGATTTTTGTCCAGCCTGGCATGAAGGCCGCGCTGATTACGCCGGATGAAACCATGGGACAAAAAACTATGGAACTGCAGAAGGTGTGGGCGGCGGGTAGTCCTGCTCCAGCGGCAGCAGCCCCTGCAGCAGCACTCAACCCCTGAAACACCAACAGCCCGTCCGGTTTCCCGGACGGGCTGTCCTCTGGAGAGGCGGGTGTTACTGCATAGAGTCGCCGTATTTGCGGCGGAAGGATTCAGTAAGCCGGACGACTTCCGGAAGGGGCCGGTATCCGGCAGGTTGTCGAAGGGGGTACATGAATGATCTTTGTTTGTTCCAAAATCAGAAGATATACCTTTTATATTTTTTTCATCCTATATCATGGATAATCTCAAGAATACCCTCCTATAGATTTTTATTCGGGATTCGGGGATAATGTTCCCATGCTCAAGCATTCTGACATCTGGCAGGCCATAGACCGTCTCGCACGGGAAAGCGGCCTGTCTGCATCAGGGCTCGCCAAAAAAGCCGGCCTTGACCCAACCACGTTCAACAAGAGCAAGCGTGCGGGTCCTGGCGGCCGTTTGCGCTGGCCATCGACCGAGAGCATCTCCAGGATCCTGGAGGCTACAGGACAGTCCCTGTCGGCTCTGGTCTCGATGATCGACGGCGAAGCCGGATCCGGCACCCAGCGCGTTCCGGTCATCGGATACGCGCAGGCCGGAAAGAAAGGCTTTTTCGACGATGCGGGCTATCCCGTCGGCAATGGCTGGGATGAACTGCTGTTCCCCAACGTGGGCGACCCGCAGGCCTATGCGCTGGAAGTCAGCGGCGACAGCATGGAGCCGGTCTACCGCGACGGCGATATCCTGATCGTGTCACCTGCGGCCCAGCTGCGCCGCGGTGACCGCGTGGTGGTGCGCACAAAGGACGGCGAGGTGATGGCCAGGCACCTGTCACGCCAGAGTGCGAATCGAATCGACCTCCAGTCGCTGAATAAAGACCACGAGGACCGCACCCTGCCCATGGCCGACGTGCAGTGGGTTGCCCGAATCATGTGGGTCAGCCAGTAGGCTCTTCCACCTCCCCTTTCCTGTCACCCCGGTGAAAACCGGGGTCCATTGTTAGTGCTATGCTAGAGAATGGATCCCGGCCTGCGCCGGGATGACGGAGTGGTGAGACTTCTATCCCTGTTGCTGCAAGTATTTTGGCAGGTTACGCTGTGCCCATGTTCATTCATGGCTGCAGGAGCAGGATATGAAAAAAGAAAGGTTTTTGGAGTTTCTGGGGTTTTCAGGCATTGCTGCTTTGCCCCTGATATTCGGAAGTATCGTAACAGGTTCCTGCCCCGGATCTTCCCCTGCTCCCGTGGACTGCGATGATCTGGGGAAAAAAGTCGGCAAGGTTCTGGGCATGAAAGACGGAAAGGCTATGATTTCCCGTGGGCAGGTCGTTTCCGGCCCTGGAAAATCTCCGGTCACTGAATTTCAGGTTCGATACGTAACGGGTGAACCCATGGGAATCATCCAGAACAGCAAAAATAACCTGTACTGGACGCCCAAATTATGGCCCGGATCTGAACATTCTTTTTTTATTGGAAAAGTCGACGCCTCCAACCCGGTTGTCACCTATATCGATAGCTGTGCAACACCGTAATTTTCCGGCAGGCCCTGTCATCCATTTCCTCTTCCCCAGAAGGAAAGGTAAAGATGGGCCCCTTTCCACCAATCCTGTTGTTGCAAGTATTTCGCCGGGTTACTGTAATATCAGCCAACCTTACGAAGCGGAGAAAAGATGCAGCAAAGAGTTGCCAGAATTCTTGCCGGAATGAGCATTGGAATTGCTCTTGTTTCAGGAGCACGCCTGTACTCTGCATCTGCTTCTCCCGTGGACTGCGATGCCTTGGGCGATAAAGTAGGCAGGATTCTGGGCCTGGATGAAAAAATCCGGATTTCCCGCAAAAAGTCCTTCGGCGGGTGGCTGTCAGATCCAATGACCGAGGCTTACATCCAGTCCATGAATGGGGGGTTCAGAGGGATCATTCTAAACGACGGCAAAGATAACCTGTACTGGATGCCATCTTCCGGGCCTGAATCACCGCACCCCCTCCTCCGGGGAGAAACCACCTACATCCCCCTTGGAAAAACTTCCGCTCCCAAAGGCACTGACCCCAACACGGTTGTCACATACATCAACAGCTGCGTGAACAAGACTGCTGCTCCCTGATCCAGAATTATCTCCCTTGTGGGAGAGGTAAATCACCCCGCTACTCCAGCCCGCTTCAGCACCCCCAGCGCCTCGTCCAAGGCCTCGCGCAGGGCGGCGACCATGCGGTCGATGTGTTCTTTCTGGATGATGAGGGGCGGTGAGAACACGATGGTGTCGCCCATGGCGCGCAGAATCACGCCGCGCCTGATGGTCATATCGTAGACTATCATTCCAACCTTCAGGTTCTCCGGGAACTGTTCCCTGGTGGCCTTGTTGCGCACCAGCTCCACCCCGCCCATGAGGCCGATGGAGCGCACATTCCCCACCAGCGGGTGATCGGCCAGCGTGCCCAGCGCTTTTTCCAGATGCGGCGCCAGGGCGCGTACGTGATCCACCAGCCGGTCTTCTTCCACGATCTTTACGGCTTCCAGCGCCACAGCGGCGGCTACCGGATGGGCAGTAGATGTAAACCCGTGGCCGAAGCTGCTCACCTTGTCCGCCTGCGACTTCAGGACCTCATAGATGCGGTCGGTGATCATGAGGGCCGAGATGGGCATATACGCTCCCGACAGGCCCTTGGCGCACACGATCATGTCCGGCGTCAGGTCCATGGTCTGGCAGCCCCACATGTTGCCGGTACGGCCGAATCCGGTCACCACCTCATCCGCGATGAAAAGAATATCGTGTTTTTTCAGGATGGCCTGCACCCGGCTGTGATAGCCCGGCGGCGGAATGATCACCCCAGCCACGCCCATGACCGGCTCGGCGATGAAGGCGCCGATAGTCTCCGGTCCCTCCTTCAGGATCAGGGCCTCGAGGTTGTCCGCCATGCGCTGCGAGAACTGGTCCTCGCTCTCGCCCGCCTGGCCGTACCGGTAATACCCGGGATAGTCCGTGTGCAGGACCTGGGGGATGGGCAGATCAAAATTGAAATGCACGTGGGGATGGCCGCTCAGGCTGCCCGCGCCGATGGTGGTGCCGTGATAACCCTTGCGGCGGGAGATGATCTTTTTCTTCTGCGGCCGGCCCAGCGCGTTGTTGTAGTACCATACGAACTTCATGGCTGTGTCGTTGGCCTCGGACCCCGAGCTGGCGAAGAAGACCTTCCCCATGGGCACGGGAGAAATGGACAGCAGCTTGTCTGCCAGCGCGATGGCGGGCGGGTGGGAGCGATGGTTGAACACATGGTAATAGGGCAGCGTGTTCAGCTGCCGCGTGGCCGCATCAATCAGCCGCTGCTCACTGAACCCCAGCGAGGCGCACCACAGCGCCGCCACCCCCTCCAGATACTCCCGCCCTTCCGTGTCATAGACGAACACACCCTTCCCGCGCTCGATGATGAAGGGGCCCCTCTCCTCGTGCAGTTTCAGGTTAGTGAAAGGATGCAGGTGGGACGCCACATCGCGGCGGGACAGGGATTTGCGGTCATCCATGGAAACCTCCGGGGTTGCAACCTGTGGGAATCATAGTCCACACCCGGAAACATTAAAAGATACCCGTCCGGATTTGCTGAAAGTAAAACCGGCTCCTAATATCCCGACAATCGTATTTTGGCCTGATGTTCGTCCAGAAAGGGAGAAATCATGGAAAAAGACAATCATGGTATCTGGCACTATCCGGTAAAAGCTTTTGCTGCTCTGGCAGCATTGACCGGCGGCCTGATCACGTTCATTGGCGGCATCGTATATGTGCCGCTTTGTGGCCTTGTCCGGGCTGGCCGGACCTGGAAAACACACATGGACCATGTAGCGTACGAGCTGGACCAGGAACAGGGAAAAAAGGACTGGCCGGGCAAACATAGCCGACGGTCAATTACTGCAGGTATTATTATTGTTTCTGGTACTGCCCTGGCGCTGTATGGAACCTGCAGATCATCCTCCACAGAGAAAACTGAAACTGCCCCTGAAACAGGGAAACCAGCAGCCAGTATCCGTCCCTGCGCTGACAGCACTGGCAGGTCCTGTACCGGACAGCCCGCGATGCAGGGCCGGCCTGCACCTGTTCCTGCCAGGACAGCACCCACAGTAACACCGGCTGCTCGCATTCCGCGACCGTGAAAACAGGCCTTTGCCTTCCACTGTCATGCCAGCGAAAGCTGGCATCCAGAAGCGCGTCTGCGCGTCATGTGAGTCTGCGGCCTGCGGACGCAGACCCGCTGGATCCCGGATCAAGTCCGGGATGACGGAAAAAAGATGAACAAAACAGTTATGCAGGCAGCCTAAATTCCCGGCTGGCCCTTCCCCCTACTTCTTCTGCCCGCCCAGAAAACCTTTCAGCAGATCCTTTGCCTGGTTTTCCAGCTGTTTTTTCGGATCCTCCGGCTGCTGTGGCGCAGGTTCTGCGGGAGCGGTCTGTGTTTCAGGCGCAGGCTGTGCGCCGGGTGCCGGTTCGCCGGGAGCAAACAGGGTGCCTTTCTTCAGCTGGTCCTTCAGGGATTTCAGCTGATCCAGGGCTCCTTTCGGGTCCTGCATGATCTGCTGCACCGTGCCGGACAGGTCAGGCGCAAAGGACAGCCTGTCAAAGGTTCCGCTGACCACCACGGGAACGGTCAGCCCGCCCAGGTCCGTTTTACCCCCCTGCCCCTGCAGCGTGCCTACCAGTTTGGGCTCCAGGCGGTAATTCACGGTCTTTGGTACCAGACTGATCTGGCCGGCCCCGGTGACCCGCAGGACGGGCGCCATCATCTGCAGGGTGCTGTTGACCACTCCATTTGTAATGGTGAAATCCGAGGACAGTTCGGCAAAGTCTGTTTTCTCGGCATCGCTGCCGGCCTGGAATGCGCTGCCGATATTGCGGGCCATGGCGGCGATGTTGATTCCACGGATAGCCCCGTCGCGGACCATGAAATTGCCCTTGCCGTCCAGATTTCCGACCATGTCCCGCTGGCTTTTGCCGGACGTGCGGACAGACATTTTGCCCTCCCCGGTTCCGGTCAGCCGTTTGAAGTCGGCAAAGGCCCGCAGAAGCTGCTCCACCTGGATTCCGCCCATGGTGGTCTCCAGGGTCACCGCGGGTGTGGTTCCCGACGCATCAAGTCCCAGCGTACCGGCAATCTTTCCATCAAAAATCCGGGTCTCCGGAAAGGATGTATCCAGATTTCCGTTGACCAAGGCTATGTCCAGCACTGTGGGGCCGGTCTGCGCCTTTTTGATCACAACTCCGTCCAGGGACACTTTCAGATCGGCGTCAACAGACTTCAGGCCGGAAAGATCCAGCGGCTCATTGCTCCAGCCTGCGGCAGACGCGGGCGCGGCATGTGCCTGTGAAACAAGACGGACAGAGCTTTCCGCGCTTTTGCCGGTTTCCCCGGCAGAAGCCATGAGCTTGTCCAGGTCCAGCACAGAAGTCTTCAGGGCCCCGGTAACCTTCGGCCTTGCCCCGGCCAGGTGGATCTTCAGATCACCGGTAGCTGACGTATCGTTGGCTTCAAGGGAAAGGCCGGACAGGGACACATCATCCCGGTTGGCCTTCACAGCACTGGACAGGCGAAAGCCGGTGACCGGCGAGGGCTTGTCCGCCGCCGCCATGGTGGCCAGGCGGATCAGGTCCTCGCCCTCTGCTTCCAGCTGGCCGGACACAGCGGGCCGGGATTTCGGGGACTCCAGGGTGCCCCGGAAGACAACCTTGCCATCACCGACAGAAATTTTCAGCTCAGCCGGAGAAGAGCGATCCTCCATCAGGCTGCGGGGCTGGCCGATTTCCCCCTCGCCCCGGATCTGCTTTTTGTCCCATGTGGCCGCGATCCTGAACTTTGCAGGCCGGTCCAGACCAGGCAGGCTGAAATTCACGTTCATGTCGGTGAGTAAGTGAAAGCTGTTTTTCCTGGCATCGGTCATGGACAGCTGGCCGTCAATGATCTCGAAACTGCCCACGCTCAGGGCCGCCACAGCACTTCCCCCGCTCTGCCGTGTTCCGGAAGTTTCCTGCACCGGGACAGATGCGCCCTCTTTTTTGCCGGGCGCAAATTCCCAGTTGGGCTTTCCGTTCCTGTCCGTTTCCAGGGAAATCACGGGCTCAGTCAGGACAAAGCGTTCCACCTGGATATCGCCCTCAATCAGGGGCCACAGGGCCACCACAGCTTCCAGCTTTTTCACTGTGGCCAGATCCTTGCCCTCTCCGCTGGCAGAGCCTGCCAGGGAAACACCCTCCAGCTTCACAGCCAGGCGCGGCAGGATGGTAAAGGACACAGGGCCCTCAATCCGCAATTCCCGTCCCAGGGCCTGCGTGGCCCGGGCCATAATGACCCCTTTGTACTTTTCGGCCGGAACCAGGAACGGCACAGCCACCGCAATGACGATCAGCAGAAAGACAATGGTGATCAGAAAGCCGAACAGGCGGCGCAGGAAGCCCTTGCGTTTTTTCGGGGCAGGAGAAGCAGCAGATGATGGAGAGGGCACGCAGAAACTCCCTTGCATGCGGAAAAAAGCAGAAACCGGATTATGATGCCGTCCGGTCCCAGTTTCAAGGACGCCGAAGTCTGACCTCCTTCAGGACATACCAATTGCCTTGCATCCCAATCCCGGCTATCGTCCCGGGAATACGCGTAACCTGAACAGTCCGGGAATTTCCAGTGACATCCCAGCCGGTGGACCAGGCTTCAGTTTCTTCCAGCGCCGTACAGGCGGGCCAGGATACCCTGTCCGCGGGCACACGGGCCGCTGTGTTCGCCTTTCGCGCCGTGGGCGCCCCCCTGCTGGCCGCTGTGCTGGAGGTCCGTGCCCTGGCGCCGGATGACGGCACAGGTCGCCGCCAGGAAGAAGATGCCTCGATCTTTGCCCAGCTTCTGACCACCACGGGCGATCTTGTCCGCATGGTATCCGCAGAGGCCGGGATCGGGCCCTCTGCCTCCGATGACGCGCCCCGCCTGACCCTTGCCGCTGCCGCCAGCGCCGTTGTGGCGGCTCATTACCGCGCCACGGGCAATGCCTCCCTGCCCCTGCAGGCGAAAGCCCTGATGGATGCGATCCGGGCCACAGCCAGCAGCGCCGGAGGCCCGGCAGAAAACCCTCCAGGAACAGGAGAAGTCTTTGCACAGACCCGCCTGCTGCGGGCCATGGCGCCTGTGCTTGCGGCTGTATCACGCTATGCCTTTGGCCGGCCCGAACCTGAACTTCTGGCCATGGTGGCCACCCGTCTGGGGCAGAAGGCCACAGACCTCACCGGCAAGCTCTGCCCCCCGGACGCGGGCGAGACTGACCGGCACCTGATGTACGCCACGGCCATGGAAGTGGCCGGCTGGATCTATGCCGAAAGCCACCATGTAGAGGCGGACCGGCTGGTGGACATGACCCCGGAAGAGCGGTCGGCGTACGTGGCGAAAAACAACAACCAGATCCCGCTGGATCCCGTCTGGACAAAGTTCGAGCAGAACCTGGCCATGCTGGTCACTCTGGTGCAGAGCCTGAAAGCCCCCGGGGACGCCGGCCTCGATGCCCTGGATATGGGGTAAGTCATGCCCGCGGCCACCACAGCACTTGCAGCCTGCCTGGTTATCGCATCCCACACCTATTCGGTGCCGGTGCCGGTGATGCTGGGCATCCTGCAGGTCGAGGGCGGGCGCGTGGGTCTGGAAATGCGCAACCGCAACGGAACGCATGATCTGGGGCCCATGCAGATCAACACCATCTGGATGCCCGAACTGGCCCGGCACTGGAAAACAGACGTGCGCACCGTCCGCCGCTGGGTCCGGGACGATGGCTGCACCAACATCCACGTGGGTGCCTGGATCCTGCGCCGCAAGATCCACGAGGCTGGCAACCTGTCCGGCGGTATTGCCCGCTATCATTCGGGCACACCCCATCTGGGCCGGAAATATCTGGGCAAGGTGACCAGGGCCATGCAGCGCCTTGGCCTTCTGGCCAGCAATCAGACGGGCAGAACCCGGTCGCGTCGTGGCTAGGACGGCGAGCCGGATCCGGCAGGTTTCAGTCACAGATCTGACCGGAAACTGGGGACTGGCCATGGACGGCAAGCCTGTCCACACACCTGCGGGGCTGGTCCTGACTGTTCCCTCCCGGGCGCTGGCAGAGGCACTGGCGGCGGAATGGCAGGCCCAGGGGGAAAAGATCCGCCCTGAAACAATGCCCCTGTTCCGGCTGGCCTGCACGGCACTGGATAAAACCCCGCGGGAGGAAACTGTCCGGGCCCTTCTGGCCTCTGCGGAAACGGACACCCTGTGCTATCGCGCAGAACATCCGGCAGCGCTGGCGCAGCAGCAGGCCGCGCAGTGGCAGCCTGTCCTGGCGTGGGCCCAGGAACGCTTTGGTGTCTCCCTGGCTGTAACAGCGGGAGTCAGCCACCGACTCCAACCCCCGGAAGCCCTGGAAGTGCTGGAGAAGGTTCTGTCGGCCCTGGATAATTTTACCCTGTGCGGGGTGCAGCAGGCCGCTTCCCTGACCGGATCGGTTATCCTGGCACTGGCCCTGGCGGAAGGTCACCTGTCCGCGGACCAGGTTTTTTCCCTGGCGTTTCTGGACGAGCTGTTCCAGACCAGCCAGTGGGGAGAAGACCCGGAGGCCACCCGCCGGCGGCAGGATATCCGGACCGAGCTGGAGGACACAGCCCGTTTTCTTTTTTCTGTAAAAAGGTAAAGCCGTGCCCATGACCCTTGACCAGATCGAGCAGAAAGTGGCGCCTGCCCTGCCCCGCTTCCGGGGGCTGAAAGCCGTCGTGCGGTTCGAGCTGGACGGCGCCGGGGTTCTGGTCCTGGACGCCACGCAGACCAGCCCCCTGCTGTCCCGGACCGACCGGGAGGCCGCCTGCACCATCCATACCACGCCGGAAAACCTCCTGAAACTCATGGACGGGACGCTGGATCCCACGGTGGCCTATATGACCGGCAAGATCAAAATAAAAGGATCCATGGGCGTGGCCATGAAGCTGAGTGCCATGCTGGGAGACTTACCTTGTCCCACAAGACCCTTCACGTCACTGTCCGGGGCCGCGTGCAGGGCGTAGGGTACCGCGCCTGGATCCGCAGACAGGCGCTGGATCTGGGCCTCACAGGCTGGGTCCGCAACCGCACCGACGGCAGCGTGGAAATCCTGGTGGCGGGCGAGAACACCGCCGTGGATCTTTTCGTGAAAAAATGCCGCACCGGCCCGCCCGGAGCCCATGTCACGTCCGTTGATCTGCAGGACGCCACCCTGCCCCAGGACCACACCGGTTTCGAACGCAGACCAACAGAGTAAAACCGCAGGAAAAGAACAGGACAGTGGATCTCCGGTCGAACCGGAGGAATCCCTTCTTCCCGAAAACAATAAGGAGTGATATTGTTTCGGGATTGAATGATTCCGGGCAGAATCCATGAGACTGTCACAGCTGGAACATACTGCGGACCTGGACAGGCTTCTGCCACAGATAGCGGAATGCTTCCGGAAACCACATCACAGAATACCTGGGGCCCAGCAACCTTTTGGTCTGGGCACAGACCATGTTTTCCACATCCAGGAACTTGTCCGGACAGGCCATCTTCAGACCATCACAGGTCTTGTGCATGCTTTTTCCGGGGAAGTCCTGCAAGGTTCCATCCTGCAGAACCGGGAGACCGGGCGCATCATCCGGCTTGATTTCCGGGACAGAAAGGGGAAATTCCATAATCCCTTTCGGGGGCCAGCCCTAGTGCGGTTCCATGAAAATGGAGCTGTTATGTACGAAGCCTGGCGGGCTCGTGGTGTTGCTCACCGGACTATCGGCCGGGGGCCTACTGATCGCCTGAGTGCAGACGATGGCAGGCTTCTTTCCGTGGTTTATTGTATCGATGGCCATCGTTTTTCCTCCCGCAGGACCTATGAGGTGGCCCTCGATAGCCGACCAGAGCCGCCCGTATTCCCGGGCCATGTCCAGCGGGAATTTCGTCTGGGTCTGTAGAC
>JALYJY010000025.1:0-10468 GCA_030775045.1 Pseudomonadota bacterium
GTCCGGGCCGACTGTCGTCGCGGTCGACCGCCCGGCCGGGGCGAAGCTGCTTGTCAGCCTCGGGGCCGACGTCGTCATCATGGACGACGGGTTCCAGAATCCCTCGCTGATCAAGGACCTGTCCCTGGTTGTGGTGGATGGCAAATCCGGCTTTGGCAACGGCCGCCTGATCCCCGCTGGCCCCTTGCGCGAAAGCGTGAAGAACGGACTGGACCGGGCAGACGCCATCGTCCTGAAAGGCGAGGCCGGCGACGATGTCATGGACACCCTGCAGGCCAGCGGTAAACCCGTCCTGCGGGCCAGGACCGTTCCCCTCCCCTCCATACCGATGCACAGCCGGCGCGTTCTCGCCTTTGCAGGAACGGGGCGGCCGACACGATTCTTTGACACCTGCACGGCCCTTGGCGCGAACATAGTGGAAACCCGGCCGTATCCGGACCACTATCCCTATACAACACAGGATCTGGTAACCTTGGCGGACAGGGCAAAAGCGCTGCGCGCCCTTCTGGTCACCACAGCCAAGGACGCGGCGCGTCTGCCCCGCAGCTTTTGCCGGAATATCTGTATTGTGGAACAGACTGTGGAGTGGGCTGCCCCGCAGGATCTGGACACACTTCTGGCCTCTGTGTTTGCACCATGAGCCCTTTGTCCAGATATATCAGACATGTCATCGAGGCCGCCGCTGCCTGGACAGCCTGTATCGTGTTTGGCCTTCTGCCCCTGGATGTGGCTTCGGCCCTGGGAGGCTGGCTGGGCCGGTGCCTGGGACCCATCCTGAAAGGCAACCATGTGGCGCTGCACAATCTGGCGCTGGCCATGCCGGAGCTGTCCCCGGATGAAAGACAGAAGGTGGTTCGGGACATGTGGGACAACCTGGGCCGGGTGCTGGCCGAACTTCCCCACCTGGGCCGGCTGGACCGGGCCGGACAGGAGCGGATCGAGATCACGGGCGCCGACCATGCGGCGGAAGCCCTGGCCCGGGGCAAAGGTGTCCTTTTCCTGTCGGGACACCTGGGCAACTGGGAACTGAGCACCCTGGCAGCCAGAAAACAGGGCGCAGATATTGCCGTTGTCTACCGCCCCCCCAATAATTCCCTGGTGGAAGGGCTTGTGCGACGGATGCGTCGCGCCGGCGCCAGCTGGCAGATCCCCAAGGGCAGCGCCGGCCTGCGTGAACTTGTTTCCATTCTGGGCAAGGGGGGAACGGTGGGCCTTCTGGTGGACCAGAAAGTGAGTGCCGGCATTCCGGTTCCTTTCTTCGGCCGGCCGGCCTGGACAGCCCCCGCTCCGGCCGCACTGGCCCTGCGCTTCGACTGCCCCATCATCCTGGCGCGGGTAGAGCGGCTGAACGGCGCCCGGTTCCGCGTCACCGTCCTGCCACCCCTGGACCTGCCCCGCACCGGCGATACAGCAGCAGATGTCCTAGCCATCATGACCCGGATCAACGCGACGCTGGAAGGCTGGATCCGCGAACGGCCAAGCCAGTGGCTGTGGCTCCACCGCCGCTGGCCTGAATCGGGGAAGAGGAACAAGGGGTAGGGTTACATATGGTGCGGGGCATGGACGGCAGCCTGCCGCGGCCGGGAGCGGCGGTGCCCTTCTGCCAAGGTACCCTCTCCCGGTTCAACTGCTTTGTGTGCAGCAAGATCAGCGGGCCTGCACATCTCGAAAGCTTTCCGTATCTTGAGGGCATCCGGTCCCCAGGCCACCCATTGACTGTCCGGAGCCCTGCTGTCTTCTACAGCCCCCCTTATGGGCTTCCTTCTGGAAACATGGATTCCAGCCCGACAAAGATCTGTGTAATCCTTATTCATCTTTGAAGAAGTCCGATCCTCTTCAGACAATTCCCTGATGGCTGTGTTGCCATCGACTCTCCACCCACCCATACCGACAATGGCCCGGGCCTGATCCATGGTCAGATTGATATCGGCTGTGCTGACGGAAGGTGTGGTGGGCTCTTCCCTGCGGAAAGTAGCAGGAGAGACAGGTGTTTTTTTCGGACCGCTTGTTTCACCTGCCAGTACTTTCGCAGCATCGAAGACACGTCTTGTGCTCTTTCTGTCTGAGGTGACCCACAGTTCTGAGAGTATTCCTATTCCCTCTCCATATAATTTCCGGTTTTCAGGCGTAGCCTCAACCGCAGATTTTTCAGCGTCATTCACCTGCAGCATTACCTTGATATTGATCCCGGCATCTTCAAGAAGCTTTCTCTCCCGGGCAAATCGTTCTGCATCCGCGTGACCGGCCTGCGACAGATATCTTGCCTTGCCAATAAAAGCGTCATCATTGCTGAACAGGTTATGAAACTTCATACCCACGATCGCTTTGGCCTGATCTCTGGTCAGCGGCCTGTCTGGCACACCAGCCGGTATTTTCCCTGCGGAAGATACAGGAGGGGCTTTTTCTCCGGAAACAGACGCGGCAGCGGCAGGTGTTTTTCTGGCGCTGTCCAGGGATTCTTCCCGAAGGGCAAGAGCCTGCGTTATAAGATCTGTTTCTCTTTTTCCGAAAACCTTCCAGATTTCTGCCGTAAACCCTCTTTTTCTGTTATCCGGCGTATCATCGGCAAGATTGCCATCTGAAAGCAGAAGCATTTTTTCAGGTGTGATATCCAATTCTCTCAACACTTTCTCATCACGCGCATCGTTTCTTTCCGGACTGCCCTGCTTTGGAAGAAAGCGCACAAACGGGTCCAGATTGCTGGCCCTGACGACCCATCCCATCCCGGCAATCGCTTCAGCCTGCGTCCTGGTCAGTTCAGTCTTCACCGAACCCGCAGCGGGTTCCATTCCGGCCCTGCCTGTAACAGAAATCCCGGAGGGTTTTGTGGGTTCTTCTTCTGCTGGAACGACAGCAGGCGCCGGAGCAGCAGAGATGACTGGAGTAACAGTCCTTTCCGGCGCTGCGCCGGTATATCCCTTCATAAATCCGGCTTCTGCCACAAGGTTTGTCTGCGCCTCTCCCGAAATCCTCCAGGTTTCCCTGAAACCATCAGCCCTGTTCTGTTCCCGGTTTTCCGTGGTGTCCGGAACAATGGCGCTATTTTCCAGACGGAGTACTTTTTCAGGAAAAAGGCCGAACCGGGCCAGGAAAAGGGCATCATCAGCCATTGCAGCAGGATCAGAATCGGGCTTCAGCAACCTTATGGCCGTATCCTGTCCTTTTATGGCCCACTCCATCCCCGCAATTCTTTCAGCCTGGTCCTGGGTCAGTTCCACTTTGGCCGGATCAACTGAAGCCGACACTGAAGAAGAAGTTTCCCTTTCCGGAGAAACAGGGACAGGGGTGATGGAGGAGGGCTGCACTGTATCCACAACCCGTTTCAGACTTTCCGATGCCTGGTGCAGAACCTCGATGTTGGTCTGGGCCCGGGGCCAGTGAGGATGATCCTGCATAACCAGCTCAACCACCGGCTTGCCGAGGCGTTCCGCCATCGCATGCAACAGGCCGCCGGCAGGACCAGAGAGCGTCAGGTATGTTTTTCCATTCTCCGGATCTTCTTTACGGGAAACTCCGTACGTCTCCAAGGTAGATTCAAGCACCAGCCTGTCTTTTTTAAACCCTTTTTTGACCAGAGTCGTAATATCCAAGCGCCAGACAGTTTCGCCGGTCTTTTCATCAGGAAAAGCCTTTATCCCGTCGCAACAGCCAAAAACAGCCATGGCGTCACGCGTCTTATCGTTATCCCCTGCTTCGGAAAAAGCCAAAGGGGCATCAGATATATGCCTTTCCTTTATTCTGCCTGTCCCGGAGGCCATGTCGACCCCTCCCCTTAAACCTGTTCCTACCCCTCCACAAAACCACAAATTTCCTAAAATACTGTAAATATGGGGCAGGATCCGGTTTTCCTTGCACTTTTTCTCTGGTAGTTATTCCCCCATGCTGACCATTGCCAATCTGCACGTTTCCGTGGGCGAAAAGCCTATCCTGAAGGGCCTGTCCCTGGCCGTAAAAGCCGGGGAGGTGCACGCCATCATGGGTCCCAACGGGGCCGGCAAATCCACGCTGGGCCATGTGCTGGCCGGGCGGGAAGGGTATACGGTCACCGGTGGCGCCGTGACCTTCCGGGACCATGACCTTCTGGCCCTGAAGCCGGAACAACGGGCCTTGCAGGGCCTGTTTCTGGCGTTCCAGTACCCCGTGGAGATCCCCGGTGTCCCCACCACCACGTTCCTGAAGGCCGCCGTCAACGCCCGCCGCAGGGGCCGGGGGGAGAAGGAGCTGGACGCGCTGGAATTCCTGAAACTGGCGCGGGAGAAGGCGAAACTTCTGGGCATGACCGATGACATGCTGAAACGGGCTGTCAACGTGGGCTTTTCCGGCGGCGAGAAAAAGCGCAACGAGGCGCTGCAGATGGCCCTGCTGGAGCCGGCCCTGGCCATCCTGGACGAAACCGACAGCGGCCTGGACATTGACGCCCTGCGCATCGTGGCGGACGGGATCAACCGCCTGCGCAGCCCCAACCGGGCCATGATTGTCATTACCCACTACCAGCGCCTGCTGGACTATATCGTGCCCGACCACGTGCATATCATGGCGCAGGGCCGCATTGTCCGCTCGGGCGGCCCTGAACTGGCCCGTGAACTGGAAGACAGGGGCTACGCGGCCTTCGGGACATGAGGAGTGACATGACTCCCCCCCCCGACATCGCCCGCATCCGCGCCGACTTTCCCGTCCTGTCGCGCACGGTGCATGACCGGCCCGGAAAGCCAGGCCGGCCGCTGGTGTATCTGGACAATGCCGCCAGTGCGCAGAAGCCCGGGCAGGTCATCGATGCCATGGCCCGGTTCATGGCGCACGACTATGCCAACGTGCACCGCGGCGTCCATTATCTCAGCCAGACTGCCACCGATGCGTTTGAGACCGTACGGACCAAAGTCGCCCGGTTCATCAACGCACCCTCACCCGACACCATCGTCTTCACCCACAGTGCCACCGAGGCTTTCAACCTGGTGGCGCAAAGCTATGGCCGCACCTTTTTCCAGGCGGGCGACGAGGTGGTGCTGTCGGTCATGGAGCACCACGCCAACATCGTTCCCTGGCAGCTGCTGCAGAAACAGGTTGGCATCGTCCTGAAGGTCGTCCCAACAGACAGCGCGGGGCACCTGGACATGGACGCGTACGCAAAGGCCCTCGGCCCGTGCACAAAACTGGTGAGCATCACCCACGGCTCCAACGTGCTGGGCACCATTACGCCGGCCCAGCAGATCGCTCGCCTGGCCCATGACAAAAATATCCCTGTGCTGTTCGACGGCTGCCAGGCCGCTGTGCATGGACCCGTGGACGTGCAGGCCATCGACGCCGACTTCTATATCTTCACCGCACACAAGCTGTACGGCCCCACGGGCCTGGGCGTACTGTACGGCAAAAACCCACTGCTGAAAAAAATGCCGCCGTACCAGGGCGGCGGCGACATGATCCTGTCGGTCAGTTTCGACGGCACCACCTTCAAGGATCCCCCCATGCGGTTCGAGGCCGGCACACCGCCCATCGTGGAAGTCATCGGCCTGGGCGCGGCGATAGACTGGGTCAGTGCCATCGGCTGGCCCGCCATTCAGGCCCACGAGTACGACCTGCTGCAGTACGCCACGGAAAAGCTTCTGGCCATTCCCGGCGTGGCGATCCAGGGGCGGGCGGAGGGCAAGGCCAGCATCATCTCGTTCACGGTCGAGGGCATCCATCCGCACGACCTGGGCACGCTGATCGACCGGGCCGGCGTGGCCGTACGGGTGGGCCAGCACTGCGCCGAACCCCTCATGCGCCACCTGGGCGTTGAAGCCACAACGCGTGCCTCCTTCGCCGTGTATAACACCCGCACCGAGGCGGATGTGCTGGCTGACGCGGTGCTTGAAGCAAGGAAAATGTGGAAATCCTGAAAACAGGATTCTGAAATCCGGAAACCGGAAAATTTTCCGAAAAAAAAGGAAAGAGAGAGGCTCTTCATTTTCCGGGAAGAAATATTTCTTCCGGAAGACGAAGGATCAGGACCATCGCCTGTCCCCCGGGTAACCCGGAGAGCCCTCGACAGAAAAGGATGGCAGGGGAAAACCGTCCCCTGCCCCCTTCCTTACTTCTTGGACCAGGCCATCAGCCGGGGCGCCATCATGGATACTGCTGACGGAGCGGCTGGTTTTGCAGCGGCCTTGGGTGCTGCTGCTTTTTTCGCAGCGGCCTTTTTGGGAGCTGCTTTCTTTTTCGCTGCGGTTTTTTTCGCAGCAGGCTTTTTCTTCGCTGTTTTTTTGGCAGCGGGTTTCTTTTTCGCTGCAACCTTTTTCTTCACGGTCGTTTTTTTGGCAGCGGTTTTTTTCTTCGCGGGTTTCTTGGTCGCCATGTTTGTCTCCTTGATGAATGGCATTGAACAGATCACTTACCAGTCACCGGAATCCGGTTGATGAACCCTGTGACAGGACATCTTCCGACTCGGCTTCTTTTCTTCATAGACCGGCTGTTCACAAATCACCAGCCCCAATCTGCAATGCATGCGATGTGGGTATACAGTGAGTCAATCCTGCAACACCCGGAGAGTCAGAATCCCGTTCGCCGCACAAAAATCCTCGCAGACTTTCCGGAATCAGCATGCCTGAAAAACACATCATTTACGCTGTTTTTTCAGGTTTCAGAAACAGCGGACCCCACCTTGCATCCCGAAAAACTTTCCGCGCTCATCCTTCTGTCGCAGAGTCAGAAATGCACTTCGCTTCCAGGATGAGCGAAAGGTTTTTTCAGAAAAATTCCATCCGGAAAATCTGTACGACGGAGATTTTCCCGGCATTACCGCTGCTGCAAAACAGGAAGACGGTGATATAATCCCTGCAGAAGACACTTTGCCTTTCTGTCATCCTGAGCGAAGCATCGCAGCACGATGCGAAGTCGAAGGATCTCCTTTATGAAAGAGATCCCTCCACTCCGCCTGAAGGCTTCGGTCGGGATGACGGGAATGAACCGGTGAAAGGACCGCAGATGGAACAGACAGCCGCACAGGCTGAACAGCAGGAACTCCGTTTCCGCAAGACCGTCGGGGCAACGCTGCAGGCCCACCGGGGAAAACTGTCTGTTGCCGGAATCCTGGGCATCCTGACAACTGCCGGATGGATGTATCGGGAACCCGAAAGACAGGCCTGGGTCCAGACGGGGCAGGATTTTCTGGAAGCCCGCGGGCTGGATCCGGTCACACATTATATAGAGGCCTTTACCCTCACAGTCCTTCCTGACACCACTGATCCTGCTGTTCATCAGTTCCGGCAGGAGACTGTGGACTGTACCGATAACGGTGACTTCTCTGTCGCCAGACTCAATGGTCCGCGCCTTTACACATTCCAGGTTTTTTCCTGCCCGGACCGGGGCGTGTATGTACTGGAGCATATCGATCAGGGAGGCGTCTCGCGCATCCACCGTGAGGACGGTCAGGATACGTCCTTTCCTTTCGATGAAACCTGGAAACTGACCACCACACGTTTTCTGTACCGGGATTTCGGCCCGTGACCGACACTGTCGCCCCTGCCTCCAACGTCCCGGAATATTCCGTCAGCGACCTGTCGCAGGCCCTGAAAAAAACCGTTGAGGACCGGTTCGGTCTGGTGCGTGTACGGGGCGAGGTGTCACAGCCCAAATTCCACACCTCCGGCCACACGTACCTGCGCCTCAAGGATGACCGCGCGGTGATCGAGGCGGTGTGCTGGAAAGGCACACACCTGCCGGTCAGACCGGAAGACGGGATGGAGGTCATCTGCACCGGGCGCCTCACCACCTATCCCGGACGGTCCCAGTACCAGCTGGTGATCGAGAACCTGGAGCTGGCGGGCGAGGGTGCGCTGCTGAAAATGCTGGAGGACCGCCGCCGCCGCCTGGCTGCCGAGGGCCTGTTCGATGCGGCGCGCAAAAAGCCCCTGCCATTCCTGCCGTCTGTCATCGGCGTCATCACCTCTCCCGGCGGCGCGGTGTTCCATGACATCCTGCACCGCCTGTCCGGACGTTTTCCCTGTCATGTCCTGTTGTGGCCCGTGGCGGTACAGGGACAGGATGCAGCAGCCCAGATCGCCGCGGCCATTGCCGGCTTCAATGCCATTGCACCGGGTGGGCCTGTACCGCGTCCCGATCTTCTCATTGTGGCGCGCGGCGGCGGAAGTCTGGAAGACCTGATGCCCTTCAATGAGGAAGTCGTGGTCCGCGCCGCCGTGGCCAGCAGCATCCCCCTGATCTCCGGCGTGGGGCATGAGCCGGATATCACGCTCATCGATCATGCCGCAGACTGGCGTGCGCCCACACCGACGGGCGCGGCCGAGCGGGCTGTTCCGGAAAAAACTGCCCTGGTCACCACAGTTGCTGAACTGTCATCACGCCTGCAGACCGCGCCACTGCGCTGGCTGAAGCAGGGGCATCTGCGGCTTGAGGCCCTGCGCCGCGGCCTGCTGACTCCCACCGCCCTGGTGCGCCTGCGGGAACAGGCGGTCACGTCATTCGCGGGGCGTTTGCATCTGGCCGCCCGGAACATGGTGCAGAAAAGAACGGCCAGATGGGAAACCCTGTCCGGTCTTCTGGACAGCTGTTCGTTTCACAGTGTCCTCGCCCGCGGCTATGCCCTGGTGCGGGATAATCAGAGCCACGTGATCTCATCAGCCGCCAACCTGAAACCGGGACAGCCCCTGTCCATTACCCTGAAAGACGGAACAGCATCCGCTGTGGTGGGGAACGGTACTGTCCCAGAAAAACCGGCCCGGAAAAAGAAGCGCACACCACCGCAGGATCAGCCCGGACTCTTCGGGGGAACAGATCCACCACCCTCATCCTGATTGATACGTATTGCCGGATATGCCCCTTTCCTATCCGGAAGGCGCGATGACCCCGGAGTTTATCCTGGCGGGCGTACCGGGGGGGGCCGGGCAGCTGTCAGGGTCCGGAAGCAGTTCATTGATGAGACTCATCCAGTCTTTCCTGATGGCTTCATACTGTGGTCTGTGAAGCCCAAGGGTTGCAAGACTGTTCCTGATGATATCCTCTTCCCGGACAGCGTCTGCAAAATGCCGGAGGGTGCAGGCCTCTCCTGTCCGACTGACCCGCAGCAGGTAAAGGGCATCGTCAATGACAATTTCCCGCCTGAGAAGGGCCATCAGGACATTCCTGTTCTGCATCCATCTGTTGTCTCCGATAACATGACTGAAAAACGGATCGTCTGCCCGTTCGATGTCTTCCAGCACACCGTACATGTTCCGGATCCGGTCCTGTGCCTGCAAAAGAACAGCGGGGCTGTCCTGTTCCAGAATGATCCTGCGAACATCCTGTATTTCCCGGACCAAGGCTGCCATGCGGGTTTCATACGCAAGAACCCTCCGTTTTTCATCATCCGGTATTTTCCCGATGACCCTGTTCATGTGGGCAGGAAAATGGAAATCCTCAAGGGAATGGTGTCCCAGGTTTATGAGAGGGCAACGGGCACGGATCTGTTCTGCCAGTTCCCAGTGCCGCAGGAAGCTTCCGAAGTCTGCCGGATTGTGCATCAGGATCGTTCTGCCGGTACCGGTCAGGGGCTGTGCGACAAGTACCCCGCTGCTCTCCAGCTGTATGACAGCAGCATCAAACCCGGTACGGGTCCGGCTTATTTCAGTTTCATATATTTTCCGGACATCGGATTTTCTCCCACAGTCAATTCCGTCTGTTTTCTGCCTGGCATATCCGACCCATTCGCCTTGCGGCAGGCGCATGAATTCTGCAATATCATCGCGGGTGGACCAGGGCAATACGACCTGCGTTTCGTCGGGGGACGGGGTTTTCTGCCTCTGCCCTGATGGACCGCCGGCACAGGCGGCCATTGTGCCTGCAAGTGCAAATGTCAGAAAACGGGATACTGCCGGCATTGGAACTCCTGTCTTTTCACAGGCCACGGAAACTGGCCATGAAATACCCAAGGATCTAGATGATATTTTATTAACAAGTCAAGGTTGTATGGCCAGTGCACCGCAATGGCCCGGAAACAACATATTCCGGAGTCAGAAAATACCTGTCCCGTCCCTTTCAGGAAGGAGTTCGTTATGCGTATCATTGCCCTTGGTCTGGTTCTGGCCGCTCTTGCTGTCGCGCCGGCCCATGCCGAAACACTGTCAAACGGAAAGACTGTCACTGAAACCGTTTTCGATGCCACGCAGAAACGGGTGATTGAGGACTTCTACAAAAAGCATCCAGGCCAAGAAGGCATCGCCGTGGGCGAGCCGTATCCCGACCAGGATCATGGCGGAAAAGGAAAGAAAGGCCACGGGAAGAAACACAAAAGTCATGGAAAACAGGGCAAGGGTCTTCCGCCCGGCATTGCCATGAATCTGGAGCGGGGCAAGCCCCTGCCCCCCGGCATTGCCAAAAGATACCTGCCCTCTGATCTGGAAAAAATCCTGCCCGCCCTGCCGAAGGGGCAAAAGCGGGTCGTTGTGGGCAACGACGTCCTTCTGGTCGAGTCTGCCACCGGCGTTATTCTCGACAT
>JALYJY010000025.1:10478-18409 GCA_030775045.1 Pseudomonadota bacterium
GAGAAGGCCGGCCGGGAGAGGAGATATTTTACAGGCCTGTCAGGGCATACAGACCCGGGCAGTTTCCGCCAGAGCTTCAATGCTTTCCCTGAACGGCCTGTCATTTTTCTTCCATGGATCAGAAGAGGGAGGCGCAGGAGGATGATCCAGATTGTCGCAGTCACCCCGGCTGCGGTAGTCAGGAGCCTGACCTGTATAGCCGGGCTGAAGGGGTTCAGGCTTCATGCCTTTTGCAATCCTGCCAAAAGGTTCGGGAAGGCGTTCAGGGCTGCTTGTCACGGCGCAATCCCGGCTGCCGGTACCTTCCCAGTTACCTCCACCTGTGGAACCACTTCCTGCAAAATACCATGTTCCCAAACCCTGCTTTTCCAGTTCAGGAACAGGAATGAAAGGTCTGTTCAGCCTGTTCTTCAGCGCAGCGGCAAAAGAGAGTCGGTGCTCAACCGTATCAAGCGCCGGATTTGTCCTGCTGATCGGTTCTGCGGCACCGGGCTCCGGCGAGAAGAAATGCTCCCCCGGCCCCTGCGTGGTATGGGATGCCGTAATCCTGTAAATGCCATCCTGTTCCAGTCTGATACTGTACCGGCTTGTATGAGATGACGGAAACCTCCATGCGCACAGAACAGGTTTCCCGTCCGGCATGCATTCAGCCCTGAACCTCTGTCTGCCTTCTTCCGGGGCTGGAATGGTTTTCTTTCCCGGGATAATGGATTGTGTCCGCTGCACTTCTACAAATACTTCATTGGGTGACCAGCGTATGGACGCCGCTGCAAACTCCCTTTCGCCTGTCAGCCTCTCATGCAGGCAGAGCTCGACCTCTGCCATCTTTTTTTCTCTTTCTTTCTGGTCGTCCGTGCATCCCGCGAAAAAGGCCAGAGCGACCCCCACAACCGAAACCGTACGCATATCAAACTCCTGTCAGAATTTTCCCGGGCACCATATACACCCTCACAATGATGTCAACACGATATCGCAATCGACGGTTGTATTTCCCTGCGCCCCTCATAATAACAGTCAGCCACAGCCTGAAGGAGCTGATTTCCGGGCCCGGAAAATATCTGTCCCGCCTCTTTCAGGGAAAAATTTATTGTCAAACAGTGTTATGAAGCAAGAGGTACCCGCAGGGAGAGGGGTTTCACCGACATTGTCAGGGTATGCAATCCCTGAAAGTTTCCGCCTGTTCTTCTATATGGTTTCTGAACGGATTCCCGGAAGAGGGAGCCCCGTCCAGATTATCACAGCCTTCCGGATCCTTGTATCCCGCAGCAAGAGCCTCAGGTTCCAGCTTGTTTGCAAGGTCGTCAAACGGGGACGGCAGCCGGTCCGGATCGGTGGTTATTGCGCAGCTGATAACCTGAACCCGGGAACCACGGTTTACCCTGCCTTTACTGTTTGTGCCGGTATTTATCCCCATGAAATACCACTCTCCCAGACCCGCTTCCTTCAGTTCCGGAAAGGGAGTGAAAGGCCTGTCCATGCGGTCCCGGACTGAATCGACAGCCTGTCCCTCAACAGAAGAATGGGAAGGTTTTTTCCTGGCCGCGGCCCTGGCTGTGGACTGGACCGGGGAAAGAAAATACTCTCCGTTATAGTAATTTTCTGTCTCCCGGGTGACCCTGAAGATTCCGTCTTCCCCCAGCCACAGGGTATATTCAACCTCGGTGGATGAAGAAAATTCCCGGACGCAGATCTGATCCTCTTTCCCTGACAGACATTGTTGCCTGAAAGCTGCCTTGTTGGGCTCGCGCCCGACAATGGAGGGTATTGTTATCAGTCTTGCAGAAACGCGGCTGTCAGAAAAATAGACTAGGGCTACAGTGGATTTTTCCTTATCTGTCCCCTTCCCGTGCAGGCACTTTTCAACCTGGGCTGCTTTTTCTTCTGGATCTGTACATCCTGTCAAAAGGGCTGCCGCGGCCCCGATAGCCAAAACCTTGTGCATATCAAACTCCTGTCAGTCATGATTCCGACAGATCGTATGGATATATATAAAATTGTCAATATATATAATAAAAGTCCTAAGGTTGCTTCCCTTGCCGCCCTTCAAACACCTTCAGCCATTCCCCGTATCCCTCGGCAGCCATCCTGTCTTTTGCCACAAAACGCAGGGCGGCGGAGTTGATACAGTAGCGCATGCCGCCTTGGTCCTTTGGCCCGTCGGGGAACAGGTGACCCAGGTGGGAGTCCCCGTGGGCCGAGCGCACCTCGGTCCGTGCCATCCCGTGGGACACGTCCTGTTTCTCCACCACGTTGTCCCTGACCAGCGGCCTGGTAAAACTGGGCCAGCCGGTGCCGGAGTCAAACTTGTGAGCCGAGGCGAACAGCGGCTCACCCGAGACCACGTCCACATAGATCCCCTCGGCGTGGTTGTCCCAGTATTCATTCCTGAAGGGTGGCTCGGTGCCGTTCTCCTGCGTGACCTGACGCTGCAGTGGCGTCAGTTTTTGCAGCGCGTCCTGTGTGTCGTTCCCTTTATACAGATCCGGAAACGCCTGTTTCAGGGCCCTGACCTTCGGTGCATCGTGGGTGACGATATAGGCATGGTCCGGGTTCCGGTCCGCGAAGTCCTGGTGATAGTCCTCCGCCGGATAAAAATTTTCCAGGGAAGTCAGAACAGTGACGATTTTTCCGGGAAAAACTTTCGCTGCATCCAGCTGGGCTACATATGCCGCGGCGATTTTCTGCTGCTCCAGTGTGCCATAAAAAATGGCCGAGCGATATTGCGACCCGTGATCCGGTCCCTGGTAATTCAGCTGCGTCGGATCATGGGCCACAGCGAAGAAGGCCTTCAGGATCTGGCCCAGGGAGATCTGCGCCGGATCGTACGTGACCCGCACAGCCTCTGCATGGCCGGTTTTTCCACTGCTCACCAGTTTATAGCTGGCCGTGTCCGCCGTACCGCCCGCATAACCCGATATGGCGTCCTTCACGCCTTTCAGGTGCTGGAACACGGCCTCGACGCCCCAGAAACAGCCGCCGGCCAGGACGATGGTTTCATCCCGTGCACCAGTCTCTGCCAGCGGCACATCCAGCGCCGGATCAGGCAGCGTCACAGCCCGCGCCGGACCTGCCGCACAGAAAAAGGCGGCCAGCGTCACGGCACACAGAAATTCGCCTATCCCGATCATGGCTATCTCCCGAATGTAAAGGCATAGGCCTCAAGGCCAGGTTCTGTGGCGATGATCTCCAGAATCCCGTCCCGCACCTGGTCCTGCGTAACCACACTATATAATGTATGGTGATCCACGGTGATCCCTTTCAAGGGTTGGCCGTCCAGAATCAGGCGTACGTCAACGGGTTTTCCGCCCCGGGTCCCCAGCACCAGAAACACCTTGCCGGCCCGGAAGTGCAGGCGCAACGCCGCTCCGGCCTCTGCCGCCACGATCCGCTGCGCCTCGACCCGCCAGGATCCTTTCAGGGCCCAGTGATGCAGGGGAAGCGTGTCGGGAAAGCTGTATGGATGCTCCACATCCCGGACCAGGGGACTGGGGGAATTCTTCGCGCGGCGGTATCCCAGATATATTTCCGGGGTCTGGCCGGCGCTGGACGCATCCGTTTCCGCGGGCATGGCTGTTGCCCTGTTCAGGCCCAGCAGCACGCGGATGTTGTTCTCCGTGATCCCGTAATCCCCCTCGCCGGAGTGGGTATAGACCACCTGTCCGTCCCGGCTGATCAGGTAATGGCCCGGCCAGTACCTGTTGCGGAAATTCTTCCAGGTGACAAAGTCGTTGTCCATGGCCACGGGCCAGGTAATCCCGAATTTTTCGATGGCCTTTTTTACGTTATCCGCCTCAGCCTCAAAGGCAAATTCGGGGGAATGGACACCGACAATCTCGAACCCCTGGTCGCGGTATTTCGCGTACCAGTCCTTCAGATACGGAAACGTGCGGATGCAGTTGATGCACGAATAGGTCCAGAAATCCACCAGAACGACCTTGCCCTTCACCTGGCTCATCTCTAGCGGCGGGCTGTTGAACCAGCGGGAAATGCCTCCTATAGCCGGTGCCGGGTAAGGTTGTGGCAGGGCGTGTTCCAGTGTGGTCGAACCGCTGACTTTCGCCTCGTTCCGGCTGGTGGCTATGACCGCCCATTCACCCAGGTTAAACCCGGCCAGCGCCAGAAGGGAAAAGGCGACAATCAGCACGCCCATGGCGCGCCGGATCCCCGTAGCGTGGTGGGACAGGAACCTGACAGCGCGGGTCAGATATTGCCCGGCCAGCGCTATGGCCAGCATGGGAATGCCCGCGCCGATGCCAAAGGCTGCCACGGTAGCCACGGCCTCCATACCCGTCTGCGCCTGGATCACCTGGACCAGCGCCGCGGCCAGCAACGGCCCGGCACACGGGATCCACACCACGCCGATCAGAAAACCTGTCAGCACCGCACCCCACACGCCCTGCGCGTTCTGGCCCACCCCCTGCGCCCGGTCCGCCAGACCGCCGGTGAGGCGCGCGAAACGCTCCTCCAGAAACGGCACCACCATCACCAGCCCCAGAAGCAGAAGCAGGACGTATGCACCTTTCTGCAGGATGTCCTGCGGCACGCCAGTCAGTACCAACAGCTGGCGGGACAGCAGGGCAAAGGCAGTAAAGCTGACTACAAAACTGCCGATCACCAGGAACGGGCGGATGCGGCTGCCCCCGATCGACGAGGCCAGCAGGAACGGCAGCACGGGGAGGATGCACGGCGACAGAGCCAATCCGAACCCCTCGGCCAGCGCAAGGATGATGTTCAGAAACTGGTCTTGCATGGCGGTATATCTCTTCTGTTGTCATCCTGAGCGGAGAGTCACGAAATGACTCGAAGTCGAAGGGCCTGCCCTGGCGAAGGCCGCGGATCTTTTTTCAGAAACAGGATCCTTCAGTCGCGCTGTGCGCTCCTTCAGGATGGCATGGAGGGAGGCAGCAAGTCCGGTTATTCCAAGACATTGTCCGCCCTTTCAGGCCGAACCGTCAACCGGGAAGAAACCTTCAGGCGGCAACGGGACGGGAAAGCTGTCCCTGCGCCGATGTCGCCACAGCCGTCGTCCGGGCTATATCGGACATGATTTCCTGGAACCGCGGCCTGGACAAGGTCTCACCTTTGACAAGAATATCCAGAATTCGGGAAGCATCCCTGAAATCGACCTCCATGCATATTCGCGAAGGAGATCCTGCTTCGAGTCCAAGCCTGTATCCACGTTCTCCTGAAAGGAAGTGTCCGGAAATAATCGCTCCGGCCGTCCCTATACCCACACACTGGACTGAAACTGCAAAAGGAAGGATTACCACCTCTTTTTGCCCGTCAATCCTTGCCTCCGCCTCATCGATGTGCAAGGCAGGAACCAGAGCCATGGCCCTGATAATTTCTATGGACTCCCTGTAAACAGACATTTTTCCCTCCATAATCGTCCTTTCCTTATAAAGACCTGAATTACTTTCTGACAGAAAATTCCCCGCCACCCCTAATTTCTGGGCAGCGCAGAAAAGAGGCGAGGGTGGCAGGCCGTCCGGAAATAAAGGATCCCCGCCCCAAGGGGCAGGGTATTGTCCAGCTGGACATCGCGGATGGAAGCTATGGGGATCTGTAAAATGGACAGAAAGTGTCGCGTTAAGGGAAAAAATCCTGTTCCGGAGCCACCGGGAACCGCGATACACCGGACGCGGCAAGGCAGGAAAAACGGCAAAGTCTGCCCTTGCCAGACCGGGCTGTGTGCCTCTAACGTGGGACCGGAACCCCTTTCATGATGCGGATTTTCCCATGGCCACCGATTATAAAAACACCGTTTTCCTGCCCCGCACCGATTTTCCCATGCGCGGGGGCCTGGCGCAGAAGGAGCCGGAACTGCTGGCCCGGTGGGAGGCCATGGACCTGTACGGCCAGATGCGCAAGGCCCGCAAGGGCAAGCCGAAATTCGTGCTGCACGATGGCCCGCCGTTCACCAGCGGCAACATCCACATCGGCACGGCCATGCAGAAAACCCTGAAGGATTTCACCCTGCGCCTGAAGTTCATGACCGGCTTTGATGTACCGTTCGTGCCCGGGTGGGACTGTCACGGCCTGCCCATCGAATGGAAGATCGAGGAAAAATACCGCGCCGCGAAAAAGGACCGCAAACAGGTTCCGGTGACGCAGTTTCTGGCTGAATGCCGCGCCTTTGCCCAGCACTGGATCACCGTGATGACCGGCGAGTTCAAACGCCTGGGCATTATCGGCGACTGGACCCGGCCCTACAGCACCATGGCTCCCCGGTCCGAAGCGCGGATCGTGCGCGAGATCCACAAATTCCTCCTGAACGGAAGCCTGTTCCAGGGCGTCAAGCCTGTCATGTGGTCGGTCGTTGAAAAGACCGCGCTGGCCGAGGCGGAAATCGAATACCAGGATGTGACCTCCACCACCCTGTGGGTCAAATTCCCCATCATCAAGGCCAAAGACAAGGCCCTGAAAAACGCCAGCATCGTCATCTGGACGACCACGCCCTGGACCCTGCCCGCCAACCGCGCGGTGGCTTACGGAAAAGGCATTGACTATGTGCTCGTCGCCGTCACTGACGCCGAAGAAGGCAGCCTGGCGAAAGTGGGCGACCAGCTGGTTCTGGCGAAAAATCTGGTGGAGGCCACAGCCAAAACCGCAAAATGCACACTCCAGACACTCGACTGGTTCATGTCCGCCGACACGGACAAGCTGGAAGGCGTGATCTGCGCTCACCCCCTGCGCGGGCAAGGATACGACTTTGATGTACCCGTTCTGCCCGGGGAATTTGTCACCGCCGACCAGGGCACGGGCTTCGTCCATATCGCGCCGGGGCACGGCGCCGACGACTTTGAGCTGGGCCGCGCATACGGTCTGGAAGTCACCCGCACCGTAGACGATGATGGCAGCTATTACGCCCACGTGCCGCTGTTTGCGGGCAAGCGCGTCTACACACCCCACGGCAAGCCGGGCGACGCCAATCCGGCCGTCATCGAGGCCCTGCAGGCCCCCGGCGCGCTGCTGGCCACAGGGAAATTAACGCACAGCTATCCGCACTCGTGGCGATCAAAAGCTCCGGTGATTTTCCGCACCACACCACAGTGGTTTATCGCGCTGGACGACGATAACAAACTGCGTGAAAAGGCGCTGAAGGGTATCGACGATACCCGCTGGCTGCCCGCGCAGGGCCGCAACCGCATTCGCAGCATGGTCGAGGGCCGCACCGACTGGTGCATCAGCCGCCAGCGCGTGTGGGGCGTGCCGCTGGGCTTTTTCGTGAATAAATCGACGGGCGAGCCGCTGAAAGACAAGGCCGTTCTTGAGCGCGTTGCTGCGGCATTTGAACAGGACGGGCTCGAGGCCTGGCACACCCGCCCCGCGTCCGATTTCCTGGGTCCACAGTACAAGGCCGAAGACTACACGCAGGTCATGGACATCGTGGATGTGTGGTTTGAATCCGGCACCACGCATGCCTATGTGCTGGAAAACAACCCGGACCTGCACTGGCCCGCCGACCTGTATCTGGAAGGATCGGACCAGCATCGCGGGTGGTTCCAGTCGTCGCTGCTGGAAGCCTGCGGTACCCGCGGCCGTGCGCCGTACAAGACCGTCGTCACCCACGGCTACGTGCTGGACGACCAGGGACGCAAGCTGTCCAAGTCGCTGGGCAACGGCGTGCCGCCCCAGAAAATCGTGGATAAAGAGGGCGCGGATATCCTGCGCCTGTGGGTCGCTGGATCGGACTATACCGGGGACCTGCGCATCGGCCAGGCGATCATCGACCGCAGTTCCGACGTGTACCGCCGCCTGCGCAACACCCTGCGCTATCTGCTGGGCGCGCTGGCGGATTTCAGGGAAGAAGAGCGCCTGCCCGCGGACAAGATGCCCGAACTGGAACGCTGGGTCCTCCACCGGTTGTGGGAGATTGACCAAACCATCCGTAAAGCCATCGACGACTATGACTTCCACGCCATCTACAC
>JALYJY010000026.1 GCA_030775045.1 Pseudomonadota bacterium
GTGCATGGCCTATGACAAGACTACCATACAATTATCACCAAACCGTTCATGGTATATCATACATATATAAAAGAGCGTGAAAAGCAATCGAGGGTTGTAATTCTGTCGGGTCAGCAGATATCCGGAAGATCCGGAAAAAAGCTTCAGGCTGTATCCCTGCGCAGAGCGGGTGCGGCGGACTTGCAGATCAGGGGAACGCCATATCCTGCCACGACTTCACCTCCGCCCATTTCCATAAGGAGGAGGCGGCGGGATTTCTGGAGGGCGTCGGTGAATTCTTCCCTGACCGGTTCGGCCATGGATACCGTGTCGCCCGACGCCAGGACGATGGACAGCTGGCCCTGGTCGGGACGCCAGACCGCGCAGATGGGCTCGGCCGCCAGGCTGCCGCTTTCATAGGCCAGTCCCAGATCGCCGTTTTCGCCCAGCATCAGGGCCACATCGGCCTGGCGCGCCTGTTTTTGATCCTGTTCATTCATGAGGATATTAGAGTGCTTTTTCAGTCTCCTTTCAAGGTCTATAGTCGCCATATGAGTGAAACTCTGGTTCTTCAGCCACAACCCTGGATGACATCGCCCGCAGCGCGGCGGGTGATGGTGGCCCTGACCCGGGAGGGTGACGAAGCCCGCTTTGTGGGAGGCTGCGTCCGCGATGCCGTTCTGGGCCGTCCGGTGGGAGATGTGGATCTGGCGACCCCCGTACAGCCCCACAGGGTTATGGCTCTGCTGGAGAAGGCCGGGATCCGGGTTGTTCCCACAGGGCTGGACCACGGGACCGTGACAGCCGTGGTGGACCACCAGCCCTTCGAGATCACCACCCTGCGCCAGGATGTGGAGACCGACGGCCGGCGTGCGAAGGTCCGGTTCACCGATGACTGGACCGTGGATGCTTCACGCCGCGATTTTACCATGAACGCCCTGACCTGCACGGCGGAGGGAGTGGTCCACGACCCGTTCGGCGGTGTGGCGGATGCCCGGGCTGGGCGCGTGCGGTTCATCGGCGATCCCCTGCAGCGGCTGACTGAGGACGTCCTGCGCCTGCTGCGCTTTTTCCGGTTTCATGCCTGGTATGGCCGCGGAGTCCCTGACCCGGAAGGTCTGGCTGCCTGTGTCACCATGGCCAGCCGCCTGCCCTCCCTGTCAGGGGAGCGGGTCCGGACCGAGACCCTGAAGTTGTTGGCGGCGCCCGACCCGGCGGCGGCCTGGGCCCTCATGCTGGAGCACGGGATCGTGGCGTACCTGATTCCCGCGGCCACGGCGGTGGAGGCCCTGCGCCACATGGCCCTGCTGGATGAGGGGATGGTCGATCCGCTGCGGCGGCTGGCGACTCTGCTGCCGGACGGAGCGGCCCCCGCGGTGGCGGAGAGACTGCGCCTGTCCGTGCATGAGAGAACATGCCTGACCGCCATGCTGACGCCCCATCCCGGCCTGCTGCATATGGAGACCGGAGCCCTGCGCCGTCTGGTCCGGCGCATAGGACGGGAAACGGCGCTGGACTGTCTGCTGGTCCAGGCGGCCAGAAGCGGAAGCGGGGTAGAAGAGGTGGCCGCCCGGGCCTCTGAAATCGGGGCCATGGAGATCCCGGATTTTCCCCTGCAGGGTCGGGACGTGCTGGATCTGGGCCTTTCTCCGGGACCCCGAATCGGGGCCCTGCTGCAGCAGGTCGAATCCTGGTGGGAGAGCCAGGATTTCCGCCCGGACCGCGCCGCCTGTCTGGCCGAGCTGGAGAAACGCATCAGGACCATGGAGTAGCGATATGGATATTGTCGTCAGGTCCGAAGGGGTGATTCTATGGCCCGGTGGACAGACGTCCTGCGTCCTGGGCCGGTCGGGCGTGCGCATGGACAAGAGGGAAGGGGACGGTGCCACGCCGGTGGGCCTGTTCCCGCTACGCCGCGTCCTGTACCGGCCGGACCGCCTGCCACCCCCTGTCACACAGGGGCTTCCGGTCCAGGCCCTGAAGCCGGAGGATAGCTGGTGCGATGACCCAGCCCACCCCCTGTATAACCAGCCTGTCCGGCTGCCTTTTTCCGCATCGCACGAGTCGCTGTGGCGGGAGGACCATGTCTATGACGTCATCGTGGTCCTGGGCCATAACGATGATCCCATAGTCCCCGGTGCGGGCAGCGCCATCTTCATGCATCTGGTCCGCCCGGACCGCACACCCACGGCCGGATGCGTCGCGCTTGCACTGGATGATCTTCTTGCCCTACTGTCCCGCTGTGGATTCCACGATCGTCTGAAAATTCTTCCCCCGGAGTAATGTTGATGGCCAGTCAGCCGCAGACCGACAATTCCCCCGACAGGCTTGTCTTCGCTGATGGCAGGGCCGTGACCACCTGTCCGCTGCTGACCCCCAATCCCGTCTACAAGCCCTTCCGGTACCCCTGGGCGTACGAGGCATGGCTGACCCAGCAGCAGATCCACTGGTTGCCCGAGGAAGTCCCCTTGGCCGACGACGTCAAGGATTGGCGCAAGAAGCTGACGGACGGGGAGCGTAACCTGCTGACCCAGATCTTCCGCTTTTTCACCCAGGCGGACGTGGAGGTGAACAACTGCTACATGCGGCACTACAGCCGGGTGTTCCAGCCCACCGAGATCCAGATGATGCTGGCCGCTTTTTCCAACATGGAGACCATCCATATTGCCGCCTACAGCCACCTGCTGGACACCATCGGCATGCCGGAAACCGAATACTCGGCCTTCCTGCGCTACAAGGAGATGAAGGACAAGTACGATTACATGCAGCAGTTCGGGGTCAGTACGCCCCGGGATATCGCGATGACCCTGGCGGTGTTCGGCGCCTTTACCGAGGGCCTGCAGCTGTTCGCATCGTTTGCGATTCTCATGAACTTCCCGCGCTTCAACAAGATGAAGGGCATGGGCCAGATCGTCACCTGGTCGGTGCGGGACGAGACCCTGCATACCCAGTCCATCATCCGCCTGTTCCGCACCTTTGTGGCCGAGAATCCGGAGGTGTGGAACGACCGCTTGAAACAGGACCTGCTGACGGCCTGTGAAACCATCGTCCATCACGAGGATGCCTTCGTCGACCTGGCATTCGAGATGGGCAGCATCGAGGGCCTGACCGCGGAAGACATCAAGAAGTACATCCGCTGGATCGCCGACCGCCGCCTGATCCAGCTGGGTCTTGAGGCGAAGTACAAGGTGCCGAAGAACCCGCTGCCCTGGATGGATGAAATGCTCAACGGCGTCGAGCACGCCAACTTCTTCGAGAACCGTGCCACAGAATATACCAAGGCTGCGACCCGTGGTTCATGGGAAGATGCGTTTTCGTAAGAACGGGATCTGTGGATTGTTTCGTGAAAGCGTAAGCATTCCTTGTCATTTATAAACATCTGCCCTTATCCGGAATCCCGCGCCACACTGTTACACAACACTGACGCATCATATGTGTCGCGTCTGTTTCCGGCACGGGCATTGGGATTCCGGCCTTAACGCGACACTTTTTGTCTGTCCAGGGTTTATAACCTTTCTGAACCGCTCCGGCTGCGGGTTTTCAGCCTTGATGTTACAGATTTCGTGTTTTTTGTAACATCAGCCTGGTCCGGTCAGGGTGTGAACCTGCCGCCACAAGGCGTCCTGTGTTTTTCTGTCTGTATCCACGATGTGAACGAACTCCCCTTCGCTTTGCTGCGGCGTGGCAAGCCCACCGCGCCGTCCCGAAAGCACTTCATCATAAATAGAGGAAAACAGGCCTTTTAACAATAGAAAAAGGACTTTATACCTTGTATGAATTGTTATGGCTTCAGAAAACGTGGCTATAATCCTGTCAGTCCTGGAATGCGGAGGGATGTATGACGGGTTCAGCGAAAAGCCAGTTGCTTCAGGATATTACAGGGCTGGTCTGTGAGCCTGAAACTGCAGAAGGACGGGATGATGATGTTCATTCCTGGCGTTTCCCTGTTCTGGAACAGGGAAAGCTTGTGCGTCTTCACGATCTGGAAACGCACGTTCGGACTGTGAACAAAGCCATATACCGGATCACGGGTGAAGCCATGAAAGCTGATCTGGAGAGGCGGGGAATCCAGCTTTCCTCCTACGGTGCATTTCTGGATCATGTGGCGGAAAATCTGGACGGCCCCCTGACGGTCCAGGGATGGCGCATCAATGACCGGTTATATATTGCAACCGCCCTGCTTGTACCGGCGGATCTGGGGGCGAATCCTGATTTTGTGGCGTTTCTCAGAGACCATTATACGGCAAGGGCCCTGGTGGAATTTCTGCACAATGCTCCTGTCTGTCCCGAAATGCTGGATGTCATGAAAAAACCGTGGACCGACCAGGATATGGAAAGAGCGGTGTGTGTGGCTGCCACGCGACTGGGGTTTTTGATACCATCGGATCCTTCGCCCGGCGCTGCCACGCCCTGAGGGGCATGACCTCTCCCTCAGAGGGAGAGGTAAAAACTCCTCGCCCGTCCCCCTTCGCTGCTGCGCAGCTTCGGCGGAACAAGCCGGGAGAGGGGATTACTGGCTTCCGGATCAGTACCTGTACCACTCGGTCTTGTACGGCCCGTCGGTGTCCACGCCGATATAATCGGCCTGTTCCTTCGTCAGGCGCGTCAGTTTCACGCCCAGCTTGTCCAGGTGGAGCCTTGCAACCTTTTCGTCCAGGTGCTTGGGCAGCGTGTAGACTTTCTTCTCATACTTGCTGTGGTTCTGCCACAGCTCGATCTGGGCCAGAACCTGGTTGGTGAAGCTGGCGGACATGACAAAGCTGGGGTGGCCGGTGGCGCAGCCCAGATTGACCAGGCGTCCCTTGGCCAGGACGATCAGGCGCTTGCCATCAGGGAACACCACCTCATCCACCTGGGGCTTTACTTCTTCCCACTTGTGATTCTTGAGGGAATCGATCTCGATCTCGTTATCGAAGTGGCCGATGTTGCAGACGATGGCGCGGTCCTTCATCTGGCGCATATGGTCCAGGGTGATGACCTTGCTGTTGCCCGTGGCTGTAACGAAGATATCGGCGATGGGGGCCGCATCTTCCATGGTGACGACCTGATAGCCTTCCATGGCGGCCTGGAGGGCATTGATGGGGTCGATTTCCGAGATCATGACCCGCGCGCCCTGGCTGCGCAGGGAAGCGGCCGAGCCCTTGCCCACGTCGCCATAGCCGCAGACCATGGCGATCTTGCCCGCCATCATGACGTCGGTGGCGCGCTTGATGCCGTCCACCAGGCTCTCGCGGCAGCCGTACAGGTTGTCGAACTTGGACTTGGTGACGCTGTCGTTCACGTTGATGGCAGGGATTTTCAGCGTGCCGGCCTTCATCATTTCATACAGGCGGTGGACGCCCGTGGTGGTTTCCTCTGACACGCCGCGGATATCCCTGAGCATGTCGGGATATTTCTTGTGGATCAGCTGCGTCAGGTCGCCGCCGTCGTCCAGGATCATGTTGGGCGTCCAGCCGTCGGGGCCACGCAGGGTCTGCTCGATGCACTCCCAGTATTCGTCATCCGTCATGCCCTTTTTGGCGAACACGGCAATATCCTCCGCCGCGATGGCAGCGGCGGCGTGATCCTGGGTCGAGAAGATGTTGCAGGACGACCAGCGGACCGTTGCGCCCAGATGGACCAGCGTCTCGATCAGCACGGCGGTCTGGATGGTCATGTGCAGGCAGCCCACGATGTGGGCGCCTTTCAGGGGCTGGCTCTTGCCGTACTCTGCGCGCAGGGCCATCAGGCCAGGCATTTCCGTTTCCGCGATGGCGATTTCCTTGCGGCCCCAGCCGGCCAAAGTAATATCGCTGACCCAGTAATCGTTCTTCACAGCTGTCATGGCAACGGCCATTGTTCTCTCCCCCGAAAAAAGGCAGGGGACCCTAACAGGGAGAGGGGGAAGGGGCAAGAAAAAAGCCAGACGGCCTGTAAGCCGGGTTCTGTCCCCGCATTGCTGCGATGGATGACCATTCCTCTGGGACACCCGTTGCCGGATGCCTCACGCGACCAACCCGGGCGGCGGCGTGGAAACCCGCTGTCCCTTGCGTTGCCGCAGGGCAGCCGCCCCTATTCGGTCTTGCTCCGGATGAGGTTTGCCATGCCACCCCTGTTGCCAGAGGCGCGGTGCGCTCTTGCCGCACCTTTTCACCCTTGCCCTGCTTCGCCCGGAGGCTTTGCAGGGCGGTCTGTTTTCTGTGGCACTGTCTCTGGGGTTGCCCCCGCCGGGCGTTACCCGGCATCCTGTTTCGCTGGAGCCCGGACTTTCCTCCATTCACGCCTTGCGGCGCAAACAGCGGCCATCCGGCCATCTGGCAGGGGGAATGTAGGGGGAAAGCAGGACCCGATCAAGGGGGTGTCCTCAACTGCTGCGGGGCCTTGGTGTTGCTGGCGTTACAGGCGACTGCGACAGGTGATCCAGGACCCGCTCAAACATGGCCCTGTCCATCTGGTCCAGCGGCATCGTAATCATGCGTGCGTCATTTATCAGAAAAACTGGCAGAGGGCGGGGCGCAGGCAGATTTTTTTCCGGATCCTGGAAAGCAGCTTTGACCACCTCGGGAAAATTGTTGTCCGGTTTGATGATGAGCGGCGGGCTATTCAGAAACCTCAAAAAGCCTGAGTGTTCCAGATGAAGACGTACATCCCGTCCAGATACACGGGCTATCAGACATGCTGCGTGCAGGACCTCTTCAAGCAAACAATCGGAAAGGGGAATATGCAGATCCAGAACAGGTTCCTGGGAGACCCGGGCCACCGGATACCAGGTCTCCAGAATAACGGAATTCCGATCGTTCAAAAAAAACCTCAGGCAGTTTTTCTCTTCTTCCTGCATGACGCGCTCCCGAAAAATTGCTGATCAGGTACCATCAAAATACTATGCCGGTATGAAAACAAACAGGATTTCACGGGGCAAAAATACAGGCCTCCAGACGATTGCACTTGTGCGGCGGGAAGGGTATTCTCTCGCCAGCCAGCGACTCCAGCCGAAAAGCCTTTCCATGAACAGCAATAATCCCCCCCCCGGCGCGCCCACTGTGATCCTGACCGACAACCGGACGGGCAAAAGCCACACGTTCCCTGTCCTGCACGGATCCACGGGTCCGGACGTGATCGACATCCGCAGCCTGTACACGGACACCGGTCTCTTTACCTACGATCCGGGCTATACGTCCACGGGCAGCTGTTCCTCGGCCATCACGTTCATTGACGGGGAAAAGGGGGTGCTGCTGCACCGCGGCTATCCCATCGAGCAGCTGGCCGAAAAGTCCACGTTCATGGAGGTGGCGTACCTGCTGCTGGAAGGGGAGCTTCCCACGGCGGCGCGGAAAGAGGAATTCCGCAAGGCCATCACCTATCACACCATGGTGCACGAGCAGCTGATCGCCTTCTACCGCGGGTTCCGGCGCGATGCGCACCCCATGGCCATCATGTGCGGCGTCGTGGGGGCCCTGTCGGCCTTCTATCACGACAGCACGGATATCGAGGATCCACAGCAGCGGGTAATCGCGACCCACCGGCTGATCGCCAAGATGCCCACCATCGCCGCCATGGCCTATAAATATTCCGTGGGCCAGCCGTTCATCTATCCGCGCAACGACCTGGGCTATGCGGAAAACTTCCTGCACATGTGCTTTGCCGTGCCGACCGAGCCATACGAGGTCAAGCCGGTCCTGGCGCGGGCGCTGGACAAGATCCTGATCCTGCATGCGGACCACGAGCAGAACGCCTCCACCTCTACCGTGCGCCTGGCGGGGTCCTCCGGCGCCAATCCCTTTGCCTGCATCGCGGCCGGGATTGCCTCCCTGTGGGGGCCGGCTCACGGCGGGGCGAACGAGGAAGTCCTGAAAATGCTGAAGCAGATCGGGACAAAGGACCGCATTCCCGAGTTTATCCGCAGGGCGCGGGACAAAAACGACAGCTTCCGCCTCATGGGCTTTGGCCACCGGGTGTACAAGAACTATGACCCGCGGGCCAAGGTGATGCGCGAGGCCTGCCACGAGGTGCTGGCCGAGCTGGGCGTTCGCAACCCGCTGCTGGATATCGCGCTGGAGCTGGAGCGCATTGCCCTGAGCGATGATTATTTTATTGAGAAAAAGCTGTACCCCAATGTAGACTTCTATTCAGGGATCATCCTCAACGCCATGGGTTTCCCCACCAGCCTGTTCACGGTCCTGTTTGCTGTGGCCCGGACAGCCGGCTGGGTGGCCCAGTGGAAGGAGATGATCGACGATCCTGTGCACAAGATCGGCCGCCCGCGGCAGCTGTACACAGGGCCGGTCCGCCGCGACTATGTATCGATGGAAAAACGTGAGACGAAATAACGCAAGAACAACCCGCTGGATCCCCGCCGGCCCTGGCCCTTTCCGCAACACTGCTCCCGCCGGGGGGCTTGAGGCGCTGCGGGTCTGTATGGCCCTGCGCCGCCGCCGGGCCAACGACAACAGGGCCCCGTTCCTGTACAGCCTGCGCAAGGTGGCTGTTCCGACAGTGACGCTGCTTCTGATCGCCGCGCTGGTCGCGGGCCTGCTGGCCGGGCAGGTATAAGTGGCTCGCCCCCGCCACCCTGAAAAGGCCCACAGGCCGGACAAGCCTGTGCAGCTGCAAAAGCCGGACTGGATCCGGGTCAAGGCGCCCAATTCGAAGGAATATGAGGAAACGCGCGACCTGATGCGCGGCCTGAAGCTGTCCACGGTGTGTGAAGAAGCGGCGTGTCCCAACATCGGTGAATGCTGGAAGAAAAAGCATGCCACGTTCATGATCCTGGGGGCCGTGTGCACGCGGGCCTGTTCCTTCTGCAACGTGGCCACAGGCAAACCGGACCAGCTGGATGAGTACGAGCCGGCCAAGGTGGCCCAGGCGGTGGGAAAGCTGGGGCTGGAGCATGTGGTGATCACCTCGGTGGACCGTGACGACCTGCCCGACGGCGGGGCCGAGCATTTTGCCCGCACGATCCGTGCCATCCGCCATGCATCACCCGGCACGACCATCGAGATCCTGACACCGGACTTCATGCGCAAGGACGGCGCCATCGAGGTGGTGGCGCAGGCCCGTCCCGATGTGTTCAACCACAACCTGGAGACTGTGCCGCGTCTGTACCCGTCCATCCGCCCGGGCGCCCGGTATTTTACCTCTCTGGAACTTCTGGCCCGGGTCAAGAAGATCGACCCGTCCATCTTTACCAAGTCGGGCCTGATGGTGGGCCTGGGCGAAAGCCGGGATGAGGTGCTGCAGGTCATGGACGACATGCGGGCCGCAGATGTGGATTTCCTGACCATTGGTCAGTACCTTCAGCCTACGCCCAAGCATGCCGCTGTGGACCGCTTCGTCACGCCGGACGAGTTCGAGAGCTATAAAACCATGGCGTACGGCAAGGGATTCCTTGTGGCCGCCAGCTCCCCCCTCACACGCTCGTCCTACCACGCCGGGGATGACTTCAGAAAACTCCGCACCGCCCGGGAACAGAAACTGGCGAAGGGCGCGGCGTAATCCACCTCCCTGCCCGTCACCCCGGTGAAGACCGGGGTCCATTCATGCTGTTTCCATGCCAGAGAATGGATACCGGCTTTCGCCGGGGTGACGGTTCCTGATTTCAGATTGATTATACTTTCACCAGCCCGTGGTAAGACAATGAAACACGGCCCTGGATAGAGGTGTTTTCATGCCCGACGATAAATATCTGTCAGCCTACAAACAGATTGTCGCCTTTCTTGAAGCGGGAGAAGGGGCTGTTCCTCCTGCAGATGTCATCTTCCTGGCCACGGCAGAGGCCTTTTTCCTTCCGGGAGAATCTGACGAAGACACACCTGACAGGCAGGGTATTCTGCTGCCGCTCAGCGCCCTGGTTCAGGATGACCGGGACAGACGTGATTCTGTGGTGGCAGCCATGAAAGCCCACTTTCTTGCGTGCCTGGCCTTTTTTATTGCGAGAGAACAATTACCCGGTGTTTTTTCCCCTGAACTGGAGTGGGCAGTTGAATTTCAGAAAAATAGAGGCAAAGCTGATTATTTTTCCCCGATTGTTGCCGAGGCTGCGGGACTGGCCTTCAGCCATATTCGTACAGGAGAAGCTGCAGCACTTTTTACAGCCCGCCTTTACTGCCTGCTGACCCAGAATCCTTTTGTGCGTGACGCCCTTCCGGAACAGACGGAATCGCTTTGTACCTTTGTTCTGGAAAATGGCACACTTGGAGACATCGGACTGATGACAGCGCATCTGGATCCATTTGACCCTGAAAATCGGCAAACATATGAAAAAATGCTGCTGGCCCTGCAGAAATTCAATGGAAAGATGCCCCCGGCACAGCCGGTTCCGGAAGATACCCTGCAGCAGGTGAACTCCATCCTGACCGCTTTCTGTGATTTATCAAAAACCCCCGGGTCAGGAAAAGAAAGAGCCTCTCTCCGTGCGAACCTGAAGCGGGTTGTTGATGAGGCCCTGAAGGCAGGGAACCTGCGGGCGCTGGGAGCTGTCTGGGGGGCTGTCATTTACCACTCCCGGGATCTGGAGGCGGCGCAGGAAGCCCGGGCAGAGACTGCCTGGGCTGAACTTCTAAGAAGAGCCGAACCCCGACATTAACAGGACCTGAGATATATTATTCCCACGGGAAGCGAGGAACGGTGGCCAGGGTTTCGACCGCGTAATCCGGCGCAATGGCGTCTTTCAGTACGAACACGGCGGCGGTGCGGACAGTGATAGCGTGGCCGATCAGCAGGTTGCGGGCGAAGTCCAGGCTTTTGCCGGATTCCAGACAGTCTTCCACCAGCAGGACGCTGGTGCCGGCAGCGGGCAGGGGCGAGGGCAGGGAATATGTCTCCAGCTGCGTCCGTGCCGCGGTCTGCGTACGTCAGGCCAATGCTGGCCAGTTTTTTCACGTCAAGGTATGTGGACAGCAGCCGCGCCGGGATCCCCATCCACCGCGCGCAATGGCGATGATCATGGCAGGCCGAAAGCCGGAGGTATGGATCTGCTCCGCCAGCGCCTGCGTATGCGCGGCGAACTGGTCAAAGGTCATGGCGTTCTGGTTCATGGCAGTCTTGTATGCAAATCAGGTATGAAAGTAAATTCTGACTCGACTTCCGGGCGGGGCTGTTTCTATGCTTTGAAAATAAGCTTTTCAGGACAATCCCATGAAAGAAACCATCATTTTTCCTTCTCCGGATGATTTATGGACAGATCCGCTTTTGACAGGTCGACAGGCTGGATCTCACCAGATTGCATCAATCCTCCTTGTCATCCCGAGCGCAAGGCCGCATCATGGCCTGAAGTCGAGGGATCTCAGGGAGATTCCTCGACTGCGTGCTGCTGTGCAGCACTTCGGTCGGAATGACAACCCTCCATCCGCCAACCCCTTATTCAACCCTACCTTCTGCTGCTTCTGCCTCATCTTCACCCTCCACCATCGCGACGGAGACGACTTTTTCTTTCTTCTCGATGCGGAAGAGGGTGACGCCCTGGGTGCTGCGGCGGGCGATGCGGATGTCGTGCACTGGCATGCGGATCATCTGGCCCGCGTCGGTGACCAGCATGATCTGGTGCTTTTCATCCACGGGGAATGCGGCGACCATGGCGCCGTTGCGCTCGCTCATGTTCATGGCCCACAGGCCTGAACCGCCGCGGCCCGTGATGCGATAGTCATAGGCGGAGGAGCGCTTGCCAAAGCCGCGCTCGGACACGGTGAGGAGGAATTCCTCCTGTGCGGCCAGCTGCCGGAAACGCTCAGGCGACAGGGTGATGGCAGTGACACCGGATTCTTCGCCTTCATCGGCCGAAGCAGCGTCTTCAGTCTCTCCTTCCGTGCGGCGCAGGGCGGCGGCCTGGCGCAGGTAGGCGGCGCGTTCCTCGGCCGTGGCGTCCACATGGCGCAGGATGGACATGGAGATGACCTCGTCATCCTTGCCCAGCTTTATCCCGCGCACCCCCGTGGAGGTGCGGCCGCTGAACACGCGCACGTCCGCCACCTCGAACCGGATGGCCTTGCCCTGGTGGGTGCACAGCAGGATGTTGTCCTGTTCCGTGCAGGTTTTCACGGCGATCAGGCTTTCATCCGCTTCCTCGAATTTCATGGCGATCAGGCCGTTGGCGCGGATGCTGGTGAAGTCCGACAGGCGGTTGCGGCGCACGTTGCCCTTTGACGTGGCGAACACGGCGTGCAGGTTGCCCCAGGTGCTTTCATCCTCGGGCAGGCACAGCATGGTCGCGATCTTTTCCCCCTCCTGCAGGGGCAGCAGGTTCACCATGGCCTTGCCCTTGCTCTGGGCATTACCCAGGGGCAGCTGGTATACCTTTTTGACATAGGCGATGCCGCGGGTCGAGAAGAACAGGACCGGCGCGTGGGTGCTGGCCACGAACAGGTCGATGATGGAGTCCTCGTCCTTCATGGTCATGCCGCTGCGGCCCTTGCCGCCACGGGCCTGGGCGCGATAGGCGGACAGGGGCACGCGCTTGATATAGCCAGTCTGGGTGACCGTCACGACCATGTCCTCGCGCTGGATCAGGTCCTCGATGTCCACGTCGCCGTCCGCGTCGTCGATGCGGGTGCGGCGGGGTGTGCCGAACTGCTCGCCCACCTGGACCAGCTCACCGCGCAGGAGAGCCATGCGTTTGGGCCGGTCAGAGAGAATGGACAGGAATTCGCGGATATTGTCGGTGACTTCTTTCAGCTCGCCGCCGATCTTGTCCCGCTCCAGCCCGGTGAGGCGGTGCAGGCGCAGATCCAGGATCGCGCGGGCCTGGATTTCTGACAGGCGGTAAGTGCCATCAGCGGCCACCGTGCGGCCCGGCTCGTCGATCAGGGCGATCAGCGGCCCCACGTCCTTCACCGCCCAGGCCTTTGCGCACAGTTGCTCGCGGGCCACATTAGGGTCGGCGGCCTTGCGGATCAGGGCGATCATCTCGTCGATATTGGCCACGGCCACAGCGAGGCCGGCGAGCACGTGTGCCCGTTCGCGGGCCTTGCCCAGCTCAAACTCGGTGCGGCGGGTGATGACTTCTTCCCGGAATTTGATGAAGGCCTGAAGGATGGTCTTCAGATTCATCATCTCGGGCCGGCCGCCGTTCAGGGCCAGCGTGTTCACGCCAAAGCTGGTCTGCAGGTCCGTGTGCTTGTACAGCTGGTTCAGGACCACTTCGCCCACCGCCTCACGCTTCAGCTCTACCACCACGCGCACGCCGTCGCGGTCGGATTCATCGCGCAGGTCAGAAATGCCCTCGATCACCTTGTTCTGCACCGCCTCGGCGATCTGCTCGATCATGCGGGCCTTGTTGACCTGGTAGGGCACCTCGGTAATCACGACAGCCTCGCGGTCCTTGCGGATTTCCTCGATCTCCGCCTTGCCGCGCATGACGACCGAGCCACGGCCCGTTTCCAGCGCGCTGCGAGCCCCGCTGCGGCCCAGGATGACGCCACCCGTGGGAAAGTCAGGTGCGGGTACCAGCTGGATCAGCTCGTCCAATGTTGCATCCGGATTGTCGATCAGGGCGCAACAGGCTGCAATCACCTCGCCCAGATTGTGGGGCGGAATGTTGGTGGCCATGCCCACGGCGATGCCGCCACCGCCGTTGACCAGCAGGTTGGGGAAGCGGGCAGGCAGGACGTCGGGTTCCTCCACTGACTCGTCATAGTTGGGGTGGAAATCCACCGTGTCGCGGTCGATGTCGTCCAGCAGGGATTCGGCCGCCTTGTTCAGGCGCGCCTCAGTATACCGCATGGCGGCGGCCGGATCGCCGTCCATGGAGCCGAAATTGCCCTGCCCGTCGATCAGGGGCAGGCGCATGGAAAAATCCTGGGCCATGCGGACCATGGCGTCATAGATCGCAGAATCGCCGTGGGGATGGTATTTACCCATCACGTCCCCAACGATACGGGCCGATTTTTTATAGGCCTTTGTGGAGTCGTACCCGCCTTCCTTCATGGCGTACAGGATGCGCCGGTGCACGGGCTTGAGGCCGTCGCGCACATCGGGCAGGGCGCGGCTGACGATCACGCTCATGGCATAGTCCAGATAGGACTTGCGCATTTCCTCCTCGATGCTGATCGGCGTAATGGCGGAGGAGGAGGGGGGCGTCAGGGTTTCAGTGGTCACGGCAGATACTCGCTTTTGGCACAGGAAGAACCGGCCGTTTTTCTAGCACTTTGGGGGTAAAAATGCCAGGACAAAGGCAAAAAGGCCTGCTTGCTGCAAGTAAAACGGGCTTTTACCCTGCCGGATCTGCATTCAGACTGCATCAGGACAGGGGAATCATGGACACAGGCGAACAGAAAGAGATCAGGCCAATTACCGAAACAGCTTTTCAGGTTTTTGGCCGGAATCTTTCCACTCTTCTGAAAGAGGGTCGGCCTCTCCATAACGGGACATGGTTTATGATCATGACCTGGGTCAGTTCTACAAACGGTGATCTTGCCCCTTTTGTTGCTTCTCTGGAAAAATTTTCGGGATCGACCCGGGAGGAGGGAATTTCAGCTCTGGGCCAGACTGTAAAACCGGACAGACGGGGCAAAATATTCAAAGCGGCCCAGAGTGTCTGGCTGCTCAATACTTCAGGTGGGCGCACAGAAGTATGGCATGGATACCAGAAGTTTTCCCCGGAGGAAAGATATGACCATGGAGAACAAATCATAAAGTCCGTTTCTGATGGACAGACAGCTCCATCATGGGGCCTTTTCCGGATCATGGAAAAGACTTTCCGTCTCCTGTTCATGCTTTCCGGGAGAACATCAGGCCTTTCTGACTGGAAAAAGCTGTCGGACGAACAGGAAGATATGCTCATGAACCTTGGGCGTTCCCATGCCCTTGTCCTGAAAGCCGTTGAGAGAAAAAGCCTTGATTTTGCCAGCTCCTTTGAACTGCTTTACAGGGCTTTGCCAGAGTATCCCGAAGAGCTGTTCTTTATGCTGATAGCCAGCCGCTTTCTGGTGAAGGATACAGCGGAAATACTCGGGAATGTTTTGCAGGAGCTGGGAGAAACAAGACAAAATACCACTGATTTTGCCAGATTGTGGATGAAGAGGCTGAAAACCGCCTCCCCGTATGGAAAGGACATGCGCTGGAGTCTGGTTTCCCCCGAGGGGGAGGAGACAGACATGACGTTCCCGGCAGAAGAATGGTTCAGGATCAATGATGACGGACTTTGGGAGATAAGTTCCGGAAAATTTGTGATACTGCGTGATTCTGCAGATGGAAAATATATCCCCACCCGCGATCTCTGGGAGGCGTTTTCAGACGCTGTCATCATGTTGCTGAGAGTGGTCCGGTGGTATCGGAAGGCCCTTGACTGGGCCAGCAGGGATCCCCTGGATGATTTCCCTGGGATCCGGGCAGTTCTTGAGCATGCAGACAGGGCCCATACTGCTGAATGGGAAGCGCTGCAATCCCGGCTGCGCGACAAACAGCAGCTCGCAGAACTGGCGGTCCTGGAAAAATTACATACTTTCCTGAAACAGCGGCCGGGTCTTTCCCGCCAACCCCTCACAAGCGCTTCATCACCCACTCCCGCAGCGGCAAAAGACGCTGCTCCAGAAGAAACCACCCCCACCCCCATAACCGGCGCAACCCTGAAGCCCGTGGGATTCAGCGGATTGGATCCGGAAAAGGCCACAGCCCGCATCACCGCCCTGACCGCAGTGCTGCGCAGCATTCTGGGACTGGGGCATGTTGACTGGGCCGACAGGGAAGCGCTGCGCCGGGAGCTGGAGGTCCAGCGTGCGGCGTGGCAGGAGAGAAAGCAGGAGCCATGGCCTGACCTGATGTTTGTGGTGGAGACCGGGCTGGCCGGATCTCTCACGGAAGACCAGAAGAAGGCTGTGGCCCGGACAGCGCTGGAGGTGATGCCGTATACCGTGAACGGTCTGGATGGCGGGGGGCCGGATCTGGCGGCGTGGTGTCTGGAACAGGTGGGGAGGGCGCGGGTGGAACGTCCGAAACTCGGTCCTTCTGCGGAAGGCCTGAAGGAGGCTCTGGCGTACATTGCTGCTGCGCCGGAGGGGCCGGGGCGTCTGCAGGCTGTCCTGGAGGTGCTGGGCAGGCACAGGGCGCTTGTTGATCTGGAGAGGGCCGATCCGGTTGTGAGGGCGGGGCAGACCGTGGCAGCTCCGGCAGCACCTGCGCCACAAACCTGACAGGTAAAATCATGACCATCCAGCCACAAACGCCACAATGGACCATCAGCCGGGCCGCGCTGACCGAGGCTCGGGAAGGGGCTGACCGGATTCTGGCATGGCTTGACCGTGTACCGGATATGAAAAACCGTGAAGCCTGGGAAACCCTGAAAGAAGTGGGGAATCTGGCCCTGGGCAGTATGGGTCTGGTGCTTTTCTATCCCTCCATAATGCGCAGACTTTACGGGAAGCATCCCGCATCCCTGTATCTGTATCTCCAGATCATGGTCGGGAAAAAGACCGGCGATGATCTGTGGTATCCTGAGACATTCAGGCAGATCAACACAGGGACGGTCTATGGCCTGTGCTGGCTGCTGGCTCATGGAAAAAAGGAACAGCTGGGCCAGTTCGTGCGGGCCCAGAAGCCTTTTTTTGACATCAGGGGGCAGGCTTTTTCCCTGGACGGGAAAAAATATGAACTGGGACATTACGTATATCAACAATGTGCAGACATGCTGATCGGGTGGGAGGCATGGCCGCCCCTGAAGCAGTTCGCGGCGGCCCTGCATGAACATCATCCGGAAATGCGGGAGTGGATCGAGGGCAGGATAGCAAGGCAATGGTGGCGGCACAGCGTCATGTACTGGGAGCATTACAACGCCATGGAAGCGGATTGCAGCATGGCCGAGCAGCTGGCGGAGGACTGGGTGTCCGTGCCGGGCAGCCTGGGGGAGTTCCGGGCTTTTTTTCAGGCGATCGAAGAGCGTGAGGACAGGCTGCGGCAGGATGTGCACTTTGCCAGAATGTGCGGGCGGAAGGAAAAACAGCCGGAACCGGGGGAAATACAGGCCAGCCGGGAGCTGCACAGCCGCTTCATGATCGACCTTGCAGCAGGGGCCTTTGAAGAGGCCTTCCGCAGGAAGGATTTCCAGTATATCCTGTTCCATGTCACAGTTGAAACCCCGAAGGAAAAACACGAAAAGGAGCAATCCCTGTGCGCGCCCATGCTGGCAGCATTCCTCAAGGCCATGGGGCGGATCTGCAGGACGTCGCCGGAACTTTTTGTGGAATTTGCCGGACAGGCCTGTTCAGTGAGGGGGAGACGGAAAGAAAGTACGCAAGGGCTTCTGAAGAAGGTTCTGCCTGTCGCAACCTTTTGGCTGGGCACTGCGGATGACCGCCAGAACCTTGAGCGTCTTGTGTCCCTGCCATGCCCTCAATCCCGGAATCTGAAAGGCCGTTTTGCGCAAGGGCAGGCTGTGGTCCCGGTTTTTCGGGCCCCCGCCCCCTGATCCGGGAACAGGGCGTCTTTTCAGCCGTTATTTTCTGTGCCAGTCTTCCCTGTGCCGGTTCCGGCCATAAAAAACACAAAGGAGATTTTCATGCGTCGTGAGTTGCTTGCAACAGCTGTTCTGGTGTTCCTGGCGGCTTTTCCTGCTGTGGCTGGTGAAAAGCCCCACTATGGACAGGGAAAAGCCTGGTTTGGCCAGGAAAAATCCCTCCAGCCCGGAAAGAAAGCCGTGGCCAGAATGGTTGGCCAGGACGGAAAGGACGTCGGGTCAGCAACCTTGACAGAAACAGCCGAAGGCCTTGTGGTGAAACTGGACCTGAAGAATGTTCCGCCCGGTGTCCACGGCCTGCATATCCACGAAATGGGAGAGTGTACACCGCCGGATTTCCGGTCAGCCGGTGAGCACCTCAGCCTGTCTGGACAGAAACACGGATTTCCGGGGGTGGACAATTCCCATATCGGTGATCTGCCCAGCGTTACGGCGGACAGAAAAGGCCGTGTGAAGCAGGAGATCAAGGCCTCCCATGTGAAATTCACCAACGGACCGGTGGATTTCCTGTCTGATACGGGAACGGCCCTGATCCTGCACGAAAAAGAGGATGACTATCAGAAACAGCCGGCCGGCGGCACGGGCAGCCGTATCGCCTGTGGCGTCATCAGCCGGGATGTACGCTGAATGAACTGCCCTGTGCGGGGGCTTTTGCCTCCGCACAGGTCTTAACACTATATTAACTAATGTCCGGCTACATAAAGGCGGTGTTTCTCCCGGGTTTTCCATCCAGTGGATGATTCCGATGCCAGACGAGCAGCCTTCTGCGGATTTTGAGCAGGTTCCGGCCCGGGCCGGAAGTTGCCGTCAGGGGCGTATCCTGGTGGTGGAGGATGACAGTGCTGTCAGGGCGTTCCTGTCCCGGGCGCTGGAACATGCGGGGCACAGCGTTATAGCTGTCGAGGATGCTGATCTGGCCCTGAAAGTCCTCAAGCGACAGCCTTCCTTTGATGTGATTGTTTCCGACATTGTCATGCCCGGCAGCATGGACGGCCTTGCCCTGTCCGGGCA
>JALYJY010000027.1:0-10995 GCA_030775045.1 Pseudomonadota bacterium
ATCTATATCGCGTCCAGAGTCCCGGAGCAACAGGCAAGTCACTGTCCCTTGCCATGGACGCCCCTTCCCGGATCCTGTTCCATAACTGCCCATTAACTGCACCATAATCCCACCACCGGAATCCTTTACCTGTCTTGTTTTTCCGGTTTTCCGGGCCTTTAACTGCACCCTTCCGGCAGGAGTGCTGTGGACTGTTTTTTGAATACGTAAACAAAAGTTATCATTTGTTATCATTGTGTGGTGGTCAGGATTGCCCGTTTCCGTTCCTGTCATCCTGAGCCAAAGGCGAAGGATCCTTGCAGACAGCTGTGAAAAAGATCCTTCAGTCGCTGTCGCTCCTTCAGGATGACAATAAAATTGATGACAGAAAGAGAAACAAACACCCGGAACCGTACGCACGTTTGACCTCCACGAAAAAGACCGAAGTCCTTCGTACAGGAAAATGATCCTTATGTCAAGGACTGTTCCCTGCAGTCCACCCCTCCTCTCATTCCGGACAACCTTTCAAAGCCTGATCTGTCGCGCCAGAGCAGATTCTGCAACACACCGGCAAGGAAAGTTCCCTAGTTTATTTTACAACTTATAGTTGCTGTGTGAAAAAACTTCTTACTGTTTGTTATCAGACAGCTTATTGTCGCGTCGGCTGATTTCTTAGCCTTGCAATCAAAAAAGGAAGAACATGAAAAAGCATGAAAGACATCTGGCCACCCTTCTGGCCACAGCAGCAGTTTCAGCCACAGGATGCAGCGATGACAGAAAGCCGCCTGAAGGGTACAGGGAGGCCAGACCTCTGGACAAACTGACCGCACTGACCGTTGGCGTGCATACCCCCCAGGACCTTGCCCTTCTGGTAGCTTCCCGCCAGGCTTTCCGCGAGTACAATCTTGTCCTCAATGTCGTGGAATTTTCTACGGGCTGGAAAAACTTCAATGCTGTCTCTGCCGGGGATGTGAATATGGCCGCCCTGGATCCTGCGGGCCTTGCCTGGACATATTACCTTCTTCCTCCAGACCTGCTGCCGCCGGGGGCTGAGAACCTGCAGATCAGCAACCCTCTGGTTTATCGTATGGCGGCAGGATTTGTCATATCCGATCGGGACAGAACCCTGGAAGAGGTCATGGGGCAACGCCCCCGGATAGCTGTCGTGGACCCGCAGCTGATGGAGGGCGCTTCTGCAACGTTCGCCACCGGGGAAGTTCTGAAAGGCATGGGATATCAGGAAGGGCGGAATTATTTCTATGCGCCCGGGCAGCAGGATGACCCTGCTTCCATTGAAGTGGCAGTGACACAGGGAAGTGCCGTGGCAGGCATCGTGTGGGATGACATGGTCTGGCGCATGAAAGCCCGGGGCAACCCTGTCACAGAAGTAACAGATCTGGCCCAGAGGCTTCTGCCTGCAACGTCCCTCGTTTCCAGAGGAAACAATACTCCTGAATTCCAGGAAGCCCTGGCCGGCGCCATGTGTGAGGGGACAGACGAGTTCCGTAAATTCCCTGCAGAGGGGATGACGCCTTTTCTGATAGAACACGGAGCAGATCCGGGCACAGTATCGCAGCTTTTTCAAGGCCTCACAGGTTTCGGATTGCCGAAAGGAAATCCTGCAGAAGCTGAAGAGGCCAGGACAAGGATTCTGGATCTTGCCAGAAACTCCGGATTCTACACGGATGAACTGCCCGGCCGGCTTGTGCCTTTCCCTGTCGCAAAGTTTGATGAGGGATCGGGAACATGCATTGTCCCGGACACCGCAGCCACCGCCATTGCTGCTGACCGCCTGCTGCCATAACCCGGCACTGATCCTGTCCGGGAACAGGATCTTCCGGTGACGGGAACCGGGGCACTTTTCAGCAGAACACTGGGAAGTGCTCCGGTTTTCACCGGAATGGCAACTCTTCAGGCCCCATCACCCGTTCAGGATCATGTCCTGATGCGGCACGCCCTGGACATCATACGGATCACCCACAGCAACAAAGCCAAATTTTCTGTAAAAACCATGGGCGTGTGTCTGGGCGCAGACCCTGCAGGCTGAAACTGCGCCGTCTGAAAAAAGCTCTTTCAGGGTCCAGGAAACAATCGCTTTTCCGAAACCCATACCCTGATATTTCGGCATAATGGCCACACGCTCCAGTTTTCCTGTACCCCCATCCAGAATCCTGTAGCGGGCTGTTGCTGTGGGGGCCTTGTCCAGCCATCCGATAAAAGACACAGCCTCGTTTTCTGTCCTGTCGATTTCCTCATGGAAATCAAAAACCTGGGGCACAATGGTCACCATGGTGCGGATGTAGATACAGGCCGCATACTCGTACTGCGTCGATGCCCTGGAAATCTGAAGCACGAAAAGCCCCCTGTTTACCGTATTCCGGAAAATGGATAGAAGTGGTTCCCCATGAACACTCCCTCTCCCGACACTGTGGAAATCTACACTGACGGCGCCTGTCGGGGCAATCCGGGTCCCGGAGGCTGGGGCGCTGTCCTGCGCTGGCGCAGGCAGGAACGGGAAATGTCAGGAGGGGAACCGCAGACCACCAACAACCGCATGGAGCTGATGGCCGCCATCATGGCGCTGGAGACCCTGAAACGGCCGGTGAAGGTGGACCTGTGGACCGACAGCCAGTACCTGCGCGACGGAATCACCCGCTGGATCCATGGCTGGAAAGCCAAGGGCTGGAAGACGGCGGACAGGAAGCCCGTGAAAAACGTGGACCTCTGGCAGCGGCTGGACGAGGCCTGCCGGAAACACACGGTGACCTTTCACTGGGTCCGGGGCCATGACGGGCACCCGGAGAACGAGCGGGCCGACGTGCTGGCGCGACAGGGGATCCTGAAGTCAGAAGTCTGAAGTCCCCTCACCCGGCCTTGCTTCGCAAGTCCACCCTCTCCCGTTGGGAGGGGGAAAAGTTCTGGTTTCTGTCTTCAGGCTTCCGTATCCCCCGTCACTTCCGGCACAGACGGGCGGCCTTTTCCGGTCTCGAGGACCACCGCCCTGTTGGGCCATGGAATCTCCACGCCCTGTTCATCGAACATCTTTTTCAGCAGCAGGTTGAAGGCCCGCATGACAGCCCACTGACGGGTCGGCCGTGTCTTGATCCTGGCCTTGATGATGAGGGCCGTGTCGGAAAAGCGCTCCAGTCCCTGGATGTCGATGGGCTCCAGGATATCCATGGTGTACATGGCGTCCTTCATCAGGGACACCCCGGCCTCGCGCATGAGATCCACGACCCGCTCCACGTTTTCCCGGAAGCCGATGGCCACCTCGAACACCGCGTATGAATAATCCTTGGTCATGTTGGTGATCGTGGTCACCGCGCTGAACGGGATGGTGTGGACGGCGCCGCTGAAATCCCTCAGCTTCAGGGTGCGGATGGACATGGCCTCGACGACCCCGGAATGCTCGTCGCTGACCCGCACGATATCGCCCACGGAAACAGTATCCTCGAACAGGAAGAACAAGCCGGTGATCACATCCTTGACCAGGGTCTGGGATCCGAAGCCGATAGCAAGGCCGATGACCCCGGCGCCGGCCAGGAGCGGCGCGATATTCAGGCCCAGCTCTGACAGCACCACCAAGGTGACCAGGGTCACCAGGATCACCAGAAGCATGTTGCGCACCAGGGGCAGCAGGGTACGGGTCCGGGCGCTGCGCTCGACCCTGTTGCCGTCGGGGGCGGCGCCGGCCAGGTAACGCTCGATCCACTGGCTGACGGCCTCCCACACCACGATGGACACGGCAGTGACCAGCAGGATGGAAACGGCGCCCGAGATCGCCCGCTGTCCCGGCGCGGTTCCCATCCAGGACAGGCTGTCCACGCCCCAGGCATGGGCCATGACCAGGATGGCGAAAAACCATAAAATATTCCGGAAGATCTTCTCGACAATGGGAAGGTACAGGTTGGCCCGGGATTCCAGATGCGGATACTGGGCCTTCAGCTCGGGGGAGACGGAGAATCCCCGACGGATCAGAAGGCGCAGGACCTGGATGGCAAGGCGCGTCAGGACCAGGATCACCACAGTCTCCACCGTGGCCTGGACAATCCAGAAAAAGCCGCCCTCCACTTCCAGCGCCAGAACCCCGTAGATCACGATTACATACAGGATGGCCAGGATATGCCACACAGCCGCCAGCTTGCGGCGCAGGGACAGGATGTATATGAACCGCGCGGGTCCGGCCAGTTCCGGTGCGGGCCCCGGATCTGCATCTGCATCCGCTGTGGCAGCAGCCGGCCGCGGGATCCCGCGCAGGCGCCGTGCCACCTCCTGCCGGTTCTGGAGGATCAGGATGATGGCCATGACCGTCACAATGGCCCCGACAATCTTCAGCAGCGCCAGATACGATGCCTGGGGCAAGCCCAGAACCCGGGCGGATTCGCTGATGAAATATCCGCACACGACAACCACCAGGATGCGCCGTGTCCAGATCAGGATATAGTTGGCGGTCTCGTCGCTGACGGGCACCAGGCGCAGGGACTCGGACGAAGGGGAGAACAGGAACCGCGTCAGGGCCAGAAGCACATGCACAATGACCGTGGCCGTGATCACCGTCATGGCCACCAGCCGGATTTCGGCGGGCGGCAGGGTGACGGACATGATCCCCAGCCCTGTCAGCGCAAAGGCAATGGCCGGCACAATATCCAGCAGCGTCCGCAGCAGCAGGACAGGCGCAAAGGCCATACGCGTTGGCGCGACCCTGTCAGCCAGAAGCCGGTGGAACTCCTTCAGGGCCAGGCTGACCCCCCACTTCACCAGAAAGCCTGTTGTCAGGATCAGGACCAGCTCGGTCAGAAGGCGCAGCCACCGGTCCCGGGTGATGTCATCGGAAACCTGTTTGCGCAGCCATCGCATGGCCTGGGGGGCGTCAAGAAACGCCGCGCCCACGGAAACAGCCTGCGCCGAGATCTCTGCGGCCTTTCCGGACAGGCGCTGCAGGATTCTCTCGCTGAAAGACGGTTGCTGCTCCTGGTCCGTACGGCGGGCGGCAATCATGGTCCGCAGCCTGGATTTCATGGCTCCTGCGGCCACAGGGTCATCCAGCGTGGACAGAAGGTCTTCCAGTTCCGCAGTCGTGGGGCTGCCCTTGCCGGAGCGGCTGTCCGCCTTGCCCTGGGCCAGGACAGGCGATGACAGGCCGGCTGCCAGCCAGGCCATACACAGCACCAGGATCAGGGGACGCAAAAAGGTCATGCAGGATCCCGGTTATGCCGCGCGGACTTCTGTGACTTCGGGAATATAGTGCCGCAGCATGTTCTCAATACCACCTTTCAGCGTGGCGGTGGAGGAAGGACATCCGGCGCAGGCCCCCTTCATGGTCAGGTAAACGACCCCATCCTCGAAACGCTGGAAGGTGATATCCCCGCCATCCTGCGCCACGGCCGGCCGGATGCGCGTGTCCAGAAGCTCCCGGATCTGGGTGGCAATCTCATCGTTGTCCCCCTGGTTTCCGTGCTCCGGCAGGGCCTGCTGCGGATCCAGAAGCACAGGCTGGCCTGTGGTGAAATGCTCCATGATGGCTGCCAGCAGGGGCGCCCTCAGCACCGGCCAGTCCCGGTCAGCGCTTTTCGTGACGCTGATGAAATCACTGCCCAGGAAAACGCTGGCAACTCCGGAGATGGCCAGCAGGCGCTGCGCCAGCGGGGAGCGGGCCGCCTCGTCCATCCCGGAAAAGGAGGCCGTACCCGTCTCCATGACCGTACATCCCGGCAGGAATTTCAGGGTCGCGGGATTGGGAGTGTCTTCTGTCTGGATGAACATGGGCCACCTCATTCATATATATCCCGTTGTGGATAGGCTTTTGCCGCCCGGAAAGTCAAGAATTCCGGTGGACTGCCGCCTCCGGCCCGGCTACCCTGCAGGCCATGACAGCCTTTCTCACCGTCCTGATGGTTCTGGCCATGGCTGCGGTCGCCGTATCCCTCGGGATGGGACTGTGGACCATGATGCGCGGCCACGGGGAGCAGGCGGCGCGCCGCAGCAACCGGCTGATGCAGCTGCGCGTCCTGTTCCAGGGCCTTGCCCTGGTCTTCCTGGCCCTGATCCTGTGGCTGTCCGGACGGAGTTGAATACAGAAGACGGGGACGGTATGCTGCCCGCTCCGGGAAGTGCCTGGAAGAGCAGGAGAAAAAACATGATACAGGCAGACAGCCTCACCTATGGCGGCTTCTGGAGGCGCTTTGGCGCCGTGATGATCGATTCAAGCCTGGTCTTTATTGTGCTGGTCTATGGCGGTCTGGCCTTGCTGTTCATGATCCTTCCCCGGCTTGCTGCATCCTGGGAAGATATCGGCTGGACCCTGCTGTGGGCCATTCCGGCTGTCTGGGCTGTTCTTTACACGCTGATGGAGGTCGTCATGACCTCGTTCTGGGGCGCAACCCCGGGCAAACTGGCCCTTGAGATGAAAGTCCTGGGGCCGGACGGGCAGTACCCTTCCATCCCCCGCTCCCTGGCACGGTTCCTGGTCAAGCTTGTGACAACACTGATCCTGTCGCTGGGCGCGCTGACCGTTCCCTTCAGCAAGCGGAAAAGGGCCCTGCATGACATGGTCGCAAGCTCCGTCGTGATCTGGAAGCCCTGATACTGTGCTGATTATCGACCAGCCCTCACCCCGGACCGGACCCGGCCCCGCAGCAGACATGGCGGAAGACGACCTGCGCGCCTTCGTCGGCCCACGGGCGGACCTGTACCTGGCCCGGTGGCGCATGATAGCCCTGTCCGGCCGGTCCACCGGATGGAACTGGCCCGCGGCCCTGCTGACCGGCTTCTGGCTGCTGTACCGGCGCATGTACCTGTGGTTTTTGCCGTATGCCATGGCCACCCTGTTTTTCTGGTTTCCGGGCGGCATTTCAGGCGTCCTGTGGTTTTTTGTCACCACGGTCGTATTCGGCCTGTTCGGAGACTGGCTGTACCTGCAGCATGCCCGAAAAAAGGTCCGGTGGGCCTCTGCCGCCATGGGCCTCTCCGGCGACCGGCGGCCCATGCTGTCCCGCATGGGCGGCGTTGATCCCATATCCCCTGTGATCTGGGGCGGGTTTCTTGTCCTCATCCTGCTGGTTGTCCTTGCCGTGATAGGCATCGTGGCCGTGTCCGTCATGAACGGCGCCTGGACAGGCATTCCCGGAGCCATCCGGGAGCTTTTCGGGACCCGCTGATGGCTGACCGTATTCTCGTCACCGGTGGGGCCGGCTATATCGGCAGCCATGTGGTGCTGGCCCTGCGTGAGGCCGGATTTGCACCAGTTGTTCTGGACGATTTCTCCACAGGGTACCGGCAGGCCGTCCCTGCAGATGTGGAGGCCGTGGCGGGAGATGTCGGGGACATGGCCCTGGTGGTCTCCCTCCTGAAAAGCCGGGGCATCCGCTCGGTCATCCATATGGCCGCCAGCACCGTCGTGCTGGAATCCGTGGCGGACCCGCTGAAATATTATCGCAACAACACAGCCGGCACCCTGGCGCTGGCCATGGCGTGCCGCGAAGCCAGAGTGCGCCACTTCGTTTTTTCCTCTACGGCTGCGGTCTACGGCAATGCAGAAGGGGCCGCTGTTACGGAAGACACGCTCCTGCGGCCCGTCAATCCCTATGGCGCCTCAAAGGCCATGGCGGAACGGATCCTGCGGGACATGTCCGCGGCCTATGGCCTGGAAACCATAATCCTGCGCTATTTCAATGTGGCGGGAGCCGACCCCCAGAGCCGCGCCGGTCAGAACACACTGCGCGCCACGCACCTGGTCAAGGTGGCATGTGAGGCGGTGCTGGGCAAACGCCCGCTGGTGGAAATTTTCGGCACCGACTGGCCCACGCCGGACGGAACGGCCATCCGCGACTACATCCACGTCACCGACCTGGCCCGGGCCCACGTGCTGGCCCTGCGCCACCTGATGGACGGAAAGCCGGAAGATATCCTCAACTGTGGTATCGGCCATGGTTATTCAGTGCGCGAGGTGCTGGAGGCTGTGGGCCGGGCAGCAGGAAAACCCGTGCCCTGCCACGAAGGTCCCCGACGGCCCGGAGATCCGGCCTCTGTCGTCGCGGACGCAGGAAAGATCTGCCGCGTCCTGGGCTGGAGCCCGGACTACAGCGATCTGGATGTGATTGTGAAAACTGCGCTGGCATGGGAACGCAAACTCCATGTCAACGCATAGACTTCAGGCCACATGCATCGCCATCGGCCAGACGGGAATCCTGCTGCGGGGCCCATCAGGAAGCGGAAAATCAGATCTGGCCCTGCGGCTGATGGACACAGGGACAGAACTGGTGGCCGATGACCAGGTGCTGCTGTCAGTGCGGGACGGCCTTCTGTACGCCCGGTGCCCGGCCTCCATCCAGGGCCTGCTGGAGGTGCGGGGCCTCGGGATTATCCGCCTGCCCTTCCGGCCGGAGGTCCAGATCAGGGCCATCATCGACCTGTTGCCCGAAGGCGCCCGGCCCGAGCGCCTGCCGGAGCCGGAGACTGAAACCCTCCTGGGTATAAAAATTCCCCGGTTCTCCCTGAACCCGTTCCACGCCTCCGCCAGCGCCCGGGTCCGGATGATCGCACGGGTGGCAGAAGATCCGACCCTGTTTTATTCCAGCTGCGGCGACTGAGGGGTTTCCTGAGCCCCTGTCACGGAAGCAGCATATCGGGGCGTACGACCGCTTTTGATGTCGCCTGTGGCACCGGCAAAGGCATTGAGAACAGCCTGCATGGACCCCGGATCCTTGAGGGTTATGGCGTAAAAATGTGGGCTGTCCGTCCCGACCCCGTCAATTTCGTCAATCTGCACACGCGCTTTTGCAGTCAGCCCGGCGCCGGCAAGAAAACTGTCCAGAAGCGCCTGAGTATCAAACTGTCCGTCAGGATCCTTGGCCGGGCCCCTAGAGAAGGACGCGAACTTCCACGTCAGTGTTTCTGGCCGATGCAAAAGGACCCCAGCCGGAAGATTCAAAATTCCCCGCCTCAAACCCCAGCTGCCTGAAGATCGCTTCCAGAACGTCCTGAACACCTGTCATGCCTGCAGTCCTTTCTGTCTTCTGATAGTCCTGTTTCACCACCATACTGCTGCAGTACTTCTGAAAGCAAGAACACTGGGACACCGGCCGGCGCCTGCCACCTGAAAATTTGCGGAAATAGTTTCAGCATTTTGCTCTACAGTTCCCGGCAACAGGAAATTTTGCTGAATCTTTCAGGGGAAAACATCATGGAAATGACTCTTCCGTTCAGATCCAGTCATGTATGGGTTTTTCACACAAAAGACGGGAGCATGCTGTTCCTGGGCAGTGAAGGCATGATTGCCCTGAGGTTTTTCCTGAATGAACAGGGGATAGATGACGCCGTGACACTAATGGAGGCAGAAAAACCTCTCAACCGGAAAAGCCCTGTATTGCTCCCGCAGTATCTTCTGGTTGCTGATACTCCCCGCGGCATGGCAATCCTGGAGGCATTGAAGAAATCCTGCCTTAACGGTATAAACAGCGGCTGCGGGACTCCAACCAATATTCAGGGCATACTGTTGAATCTGACAATGCCGGATGTGGTGGTGCAGCCCAAAAAGCCGCACGGACTTCAGATAACAGGGAGCCCGTATACACTGCATGTCCTGATGTATGCTTTTTCAAAAAACGGGGTTGACTGTACCCCCCGCAGGGAAGAGCCTCAGTCTCCCCAGGGCAATCCTGTGGCTGGTATAGATATCAACAATCCGGAACGGGCTGCCAGCATTCTGGAAAAACTGGGCATGGTATCAGAAGCATCAATTCGAGAACTTCGGGAGCTGGCCGGCCTGAACCCAGCCGTCCCGGTCGGCACAGCCCGACCCTGAACACTTTCCCTGCCATCCTCCGGCTTGCCTTGTCCGCCGAAGCCTTGGCGCAGGCGGAACCGGAGGATCTGGTATGGTATGGAAACCGGATCCCCGCCTTCGCGGAGATGACAAATAATGATAGCCTTGCTCCATGACAGACCTGTCCCCCGCATCTGCTGAACGCTGGCGCCGCCGCAAGGTGGGCCTGCTGGGCGGGTCGTTCAACCCGGCCCATGAAGGCCACCGGGCGGTCAGCCTGTACGCCATGGAAAAACTGGGCCTGGATGCCGTCTGGTGGCTGGTCAGCCCGCAGAATCCCCTGAAATCCGCCGTGGACATGGCCCCCATGACTGAAAGGCTGGAGAGCGCTGTAAAGACTGCCAATGACCCCCGTATCCTGCCCACCACCATCGAGAGCGCCTTGGGCACCCGGTACACCATTGACACCCTGACGGGCCTGAAACAGGCCTTTCCGGAGACTTATTTTGTGTGGCTGATGGGGGATGAAAACCTTGTCCAGGTGACGCAGTGGAAGGACTGGAAAGCCATTTTCCACACCGTTCCGGTTGCGGTTTTCCGCCGTCTGGAGTATAATGAAAATGCGGTGGAGGGTGAGGCCGCCGTGCATTTCAGGGGTTGCCGCATCGACCTGCAGAACGCCGGGGAACTGTCCGCCATGAAACCTCCGGCCTGGGTCTTTCTGGACAATCCGCTGCATCCGGCCTCGGCCACCGCGATCCGCAAGGCCCGCGCCCGGGGCGACGGATCATCCCCTCCAGGGTCATGAGGTTGACGCGCATTGACCATTGTAACAGAAGAAAAAATCACCCTTCCCGCCCCTGAAACCCTGCGGGACATGATCGTCCAGACGCTGGACACCAACAAGGCCGAGCAGGTCGTGGTTGTTGACCTGGCCGGCAAATCAAGCCTTGCAGACTATATAGTCATTGCCTCGGGCACGTCGGCCCGGCATCTGGGCGCGCTGGCGCACCATGTGTCGGACCAGCTGTCAAAGGCCGGCATCAAGCGCATCGAGCTGGAAGGCATGCCGCAGAATGACTGGGTCCTGGTGGACGGCGGCGACGTGATCCTGCACCTGCCGGCTGGCTGCTACTACGCGGTCATCGGCGGGGCGGGCTACGAGACCGTGATCGAAGAGTTCTGCCTCGATCCAGGGGAGACCGAAGTCAACGAGGTCGATCTTGGTGAGGCGCCGGGCTACCTGTATAAGC
>JALYJY010000027.1:11005-18224 GCA_030775045.1 Pseudomonadota bacterium
CGTTCTACAACCTGGAGGAAATGTGGGGCCTTGAGACCCCCCGGGCTTCTGCCCTGCACACGGCAGGGTAATGCGCATCACGATTGTTTCTGTGGGTAAAGCCCGCTCCGGCCCCCTGGCTGACCTGTACGCCGAATATGCCCGGCGCATGGTCTGGCCCCTGACCCTGAAAGAGATCGACAGCCGCAAACAGCCCACGCCGGACGCCCAGAAAAAGCACGAGGCCGGCCTGATCCTGGGCGCCCTTCCCGAAAACGCCGTGGTCCTGGTTCTGGACGAAACCGGAAAAACCATGACCAGCCCGGCCCTGGCCGCGCGCCTGGGACAGTGGCGGGACAACGGCGTGCGCGATCTGGCCGTGGTCATCGGTGGTGCGGACGGGCTGGACGACAGCATCCGGAAAAAGGCGGACCTGATCCTGTCCTTCGGCGCCATGACCTGGCCCCACATGCTGGTGCGCGTCCTGGCGGCGGAACAGCTGTATCGCTGCCAGCAGATCCTGGCCGGACACCCCTATCACCGGAGCTGATTTCCTTTATACCCTGACAGTCTTTCCCTTCGCCATCACCATCGGGCCCGGCGGGGTATCGCGCAGCACCAGTGCAAGAGCCAGGTCGCCGCAGCTGCTGAGGATTTCGCCCACGGGTTTTCCGTCCTGGAAAATTTCCGTACCCCGGACCGGCAGCGGGCTGTCCACGCGGACGGAAACCAGCCGGCGTTTCGTCAGGTCCCTGTGCTTCATGCGGGCGGTCAGTTCCTGGCCCACATAGCATCCCTTGGTGAACGAAATGCCATTCAGGGCATCCAGCCCGAAATCCATGATGAAGGATTTCTCCGGCGTCATGTCGCGGCTGCCATCCGGAATGGCCAGCTGGATCCGGTGCCGGTTGTAATCATCGAAAGTGCCGCGTTGCATTCCCGCTGGCACCTGGTCTGCCCGGGACACATACAGGCGCCAGCCCAGGTCCGGATGGCGGGGATCGGCAAGGGCTGAAGGGACAGGTGGACAGTCGCCCCACAGGGCCAGCACAGCCCATTGCGTTGTTTCGTCCCTGAATTGCACATCGGCACGCAGTTTATACAGGGACAGGCGGCGGATCAGGTCGGCGCAGCGCCCGGCTTCTGTGTCCAGCAGCAGGGTTTCTCCCTGGTCCAGCACCAGCATGTCGTGCAGGAAGCGCCCCTGGGGGGTCAGCAGGGCTGCATACAGGACCTGTCCCTCCGCCAGCCCGGCCACATCATTGGTCAGCAGGCCGCCCAGAAAGGACTTCCGGTCCGCGCCCGTGACGCGTATCATGGCGCGATCGGGAAGTTCGGTAAAAAAACAGGGCATCAGACTTCTGTACATCCTTAACCAGGGAAAAACCATGGGTATTGCCATCGAGATCGCGCCGGGAGAGCTGCTGGACAAGCTGACCATCCTGGACATCAAGCGCGAACGCATCACCGATGCAGCCAAGCTGCGCAACGTGAACCACGAGCATGCGCTGCTGCAGAAGGCCATGGACAGCACAGTCAGGTCCAGCCCGGCTCTGACAGCCCTGTACCAGGAGCTGCGCCGGATCAACGAGCGCCTGTGGGACATCGAGGATGATATCCGCGACTGCGAGGCGGCGCAGGATTTCGGTCCCCGCTTTGTAGAGCTGGCCCGCGCGGTCTATCACACCAACGACAAACGCGCAGTGGTCAAGCGGCAGATCAACGACCTGCTGGGCTCAGACATCATCGAGGAAAAGTCGTATAAAGATTATACGGCCCGGACCGTCTGAGATGACGCAGTTTTTTTATAGTTGTCCCGGATAATTTCTGTAATGGTTTGTCATTCCGGCCGAGGCGAAGCCGAGTGGAGGAATCTCCTTCAGAAGGAGATCCTTCGACTTCGCGCTGCTCTGCAGCGCTTCGCTCAGGATGACAGGAGGGGTAGCGTATGAAAAGTATCCGGAATAACCCCGTCTGTCCCGTGATCCTGTCCGGCGGCGCCGGCACCCGCCTGTGGCCCCTGTCGCGCGAGCTGTACCCCAAGCAGATGCTGGACCTAGTGTCGTCTGGATCCTCCATGATCCAGGATACGGCCGCGCGTGTTCCGATGCAGGCCGGGTTCGCCCCGCCGCTGGTGATCTGCAACGAGGAGCACCGGTTCGTGATCGCGGAACAGCTGCGCCAGGCCGGCCATCCGCCCCGCACGATCCTGCTGGAGCCCGCAGGCCGCAATACCGCCCCCGCCATCGCACTCGCGGCCCTGTTTCTGGCGCGGACGGACCCGGACACTGTCATGCTGGTCCTGCCCGCCGACCACCTGGTACGGGACCGGGAATCCTTCCTGCGGGACGTGGACAAGGCCGCTGCAGCAGCACGGAATGGCTGGCTGGTCACCTTCGGCATCCGGCCTGCGCATCCAGAAACCGGCTATGGCTATATCCGGCAGGGACAGGCGCTGGAGAACGGAGCCTTCCGGGTGGGCCGCTTTGTGGAAAAGCCTGATCTGGCCACGGCCAAAGCCATGATTGCCGCCGGCGATCACCTGTGGAACAGCGGCATGTTCCTGTTCACGGCCCGCCGGGTCCTGGAAGAACTGGCCCGCTTCCAGCCGGAGATTCTGGCGGCCTGCCGCGATGCGCTGGACCAGGGACAGCAGGACATGGATTTCCTGAGGGCGGAACGCGGGGCCTTTGCCCAGTGTCCGGCCCTGTCGGTTGACGTGGGCATCATGGAGCGCACAGACCGGGCCGCTGTCGTGCCGGCCGGGTTCGACTGGACCGACGTGGGGTCATGGGCATCCCTGTGGGAAGCCAGCCCGCGGGACGGTGACGGAAATGCGGCTGTGGGCGATGTGATCCTGCAAGGCAGCCGTAGATGCTATGCCCGCACCGACCGGGGCCTGCTGGCCTTGGTGGGGCTGGAGAATGTGGTGGCCGTGGCGACGGAGGATTCCGTGCTGGTGGCTTCCATGGACCAGGTCCAGGACGTACGGAAAATTGTTGCGATCCTGAAAGACCAGGGCCGCAGCGAGGCGCTGTCCCATCCGCTGGTTCACCGCCCGTGGGGTACCTACCGCGTTATCTGCAGCGGGGACGGCTTTCAGGTAAAGACCATCATCGTGAAACCGGCGGGCCGCCTGTCCCTGCAGAAACACAGCCACCGGGCTGAGCACTGGGTGGTCGTGCGCGGCACCGCCCTGGTAACGCGGGGGCAGGAGCAGCTGCGCCTCCAGGCCAACCAGTCCGTGGACATTCCCGTGGGCATGGCCCACCGGCTGGAAAACCCGGGAACCGAGGACCTGGAACTGATCGAGGTCCAGTCCGGCCCCTACCTGGGCGAGGATGACATCATCCGCCTGGAAGACGTGTACGGACGGGTGTAGGGATTTACCCCTCCCCCTGAGGGAGAGGTCGACATCGAGCGTAGCGAGTATGTCGGGTGAGGGGTACGGACGAAGAGTCTTCTTTATGACCCCTCACCCGCTCAGGCCTTGTCGGCCTTCGCGACCTCTCCCTCAGGGGGAGAGGTAAAATTTTCCTTCTTCGCCAGCGGGTGATGCGCCTCCACCGCCTGTTTCAGGCGGCCGGTGGTGACGTGGGTATAGATCTGCGTGGTAGCGATGTCCGCGTGGCCCAGCATTTTCTGGACGCTGCGCAGGTCGGCGCCATGGTCCAGCAGGTGGGTGGCAAAGGCGTGGCGCACCACGTGGGGGCTGACCTGGTCCGGGTCCAGCCCGGCGTCCAGGGCCAGCTGTTTCAGGATCTGGCCAAAGCGCTGGCGGGTCAGATAACCGCTGGCGGCGATGGAAGGAAACAAAAACCGGGACTCGCGCCCTGTGGCTTTTTCAAAGGCTTTGCGCACCGGCGTCCAGTCGTCCAGGGCTTTGCGCGCCGCGTCTGACAGGGGGACAATCCGTTCCTTCCCGCCCTTGCCGCGCACCTGCACAAAAGCCCGGTCGCGGCTGATGGCCCCCAGGGGCAGGCTGACCAGCTCACTGACCCGCAGGCCGGTGGCGTAGAGCAGTTCCACCAGCACCATCAGACGGTATTTTTCCGGTGATTCCTGTTTCTTCAGGGCTTCACCCAGCAGGTCGCTGACCTGTTTTTCGTCCAGGACTTTCGGAAGGCTCTGTCCCATCCGCGGGGTGTCCAGCGTTGACGAAGGATCGTCGACACGGCGGGATTCCGAGCACAGAAAACGAAAGAACTGTCGCAGGGCCGACTGCCGCCGGGCCGTGGTGCGGGGCGACATGCCGGCCGAGGCCATGTGGGCCATCCAGTCCCGCAGGTCCGCGTCCCTGGCCTGGTCCAGCACCACATTGCGTTTTGCCAGAAAGGCGGCCGCCTCGGCCAGGTCGGCCAGATAGGCTTGCCGGGTGTTGCGGGACGCGCCCCGCTCGGCCGTCAGCATGGCCAGAAAAGCATCCACCGAAGGCGATACGGCTACAGCCGTTTTCGGTGGTCGTCCGCGTTTTTTTACCACAGGTTTTTCTGTCATGATCCCGTGCGCAGAACCAGCGTTTCCCGCGCCAGCGCCCGGGCATCATCCGCAAGACCCACCTGGCGCAGAGCCCGGATTGCCTGGGCTGTGGTCGGGACGGAAGCTTTCTGTGGGCCATCGGGGCCAAGGGTTGTCAGGGACAGCAGCACGGTCTTTCCTGTCTGTCCGGCGCGGGCTGCGGTGGCCAATTCCGTGTTTACTGCCGGGGACAGGCTGCGCATGCGATACTGGACGCCATCAGCAGAAGGAGTATCCGCCACAGGCGGTGCCGGAACTTCGGTCAGCGCCTGGACCAGCAGCTGCAGATCAGCCATCCGGATGCGGTTTTCAGCACTGGCTGTGCGGGCTGTCAGATCGTTGAACGCTGCCTCGGCGCCCGGCACCTCGGCGGATGATGCACCCGATGCCAGGGCCAGGGGCCACAGCAGGGCGACGGTATCGGTTGTTTCGGGATGCGCGGTGGCATGATTCAGGGCCAGCGCATGCCAGGGCTTTGCCTTCGCCGCAAGTCCGCGGCCATAGTACAGGCGGGCAAAGCCGGCGGCCATCTCCGCCCTGCTGTCGGTCGGACCCACAGTGTCCAGAATATCCAGCACCAGGTCAGCGGCCGGTGAGACCAGCTCCTGCGGCTGGAGCAGCGCAACCATGGCCTGGGCCAGACCGGCCCTTTCCATGGGCTTTCCCCGCCGGGCTTTCGCAGCCTGGTACAGCAGCGCCAGCGCCTCGGCCCGGTCGCGTTCGGACGCCAGAGCGGTGGCATCAGCCAGCTCTCCCGGCCGGAAGGAAACCGCCCTTGCGGATTTCAGCAGGGTGTCGGTGTCTGCCAGCCCCTGGGGGGCCAGCTTCAGGGCGGCCTGAAAGCGCAGCAGGGGCGGCGTGGATGTGTCTGTGGCCAGACGGGCCAGCCGGCCTGGCGGGAAGGTTTCCAGCGCTGCTGCAGGGATTGCGATCCTTCCGGCCTCCATCAGCGCCAGATGAAGCGGAGATAACGTTTCTGACCCGGACAGGGCCGGCGGCGGGGTCCCGCTGACGATGGATTCAGCCAGATCCAGGAACAGCGGGTCGTTGGTCGCGCCGCTTTCCCGCTGCAGGGACAGGCCCAGTGCAGCGGCGGTCAGGTCGGTCTGGCTGATCTGGCACAGGACCAGAAGCCGTGCCCATTTCCTGTCCGTATACGGGCGGGTCTGCTCGCGGAATTTCGGGGCACAGACAGTGTCGAGATCGCCCTGTTTCAGGGACTCTTCCACCAGGGCCCAGGCCCCGTTTTCGTCCGCCGGTGGCGTGGAAGAAGGCGGACTGCCCCCCAAACCGGCGGCTTCAGCGGACAGGCCCATCTGCTCCAGCGTCCGGGTTCTCAGCGTCAGAAACTCGGTGGCGGAAAAACCTTCCGGCGGCACAGCCTCGGTCAGCAGCAGGCGCCGGGCCAGGCCCAATGTGACGGGTGTTGTTACGGCTGCCGGGACGCGGGGAAGAAGATCCGCTGCCTCGTTCCTGCGGATGCCCTGCCACAGGGTCCTGTCGAACCCGCCGGTTTTTGCTGTCAGAAGACCTTTCGACACCTCAGGCAGCGGCGCGATATCCTGTTTCGCCACTGGGGCATCCATGCGCGTGCGCCACTCTTCCGGGGCCGGCTGCGCAGTAGCATCGGGAACAGAGGGCTGGACAGGGGCCGGGGAAAAATCCTCTTCCATCATCTCATCAGGAAACGGATCTTCAGGAGAACCAGCAAGCGCAGGGGCACACACCAGGGCCAGCGCCAGGGCGAAAACGGGGAAAAGGCGGCTACGGAGCAGCATCATGGGGAACCTCCCTTTCGACCATGGTCCGCGGGATATCCCGGTTCCAGAATCCCAGAAACAGCACTGCAGCCACAAGGCCTGCGACCAGGACCAGAAGGACGGGGCCGGTGAATGAACGCTTCCGGGGAGGATACAGCATGGGGCAACCTCAGGGACAGGATCCCTGTTTATTGCACTCCTGTCGTGGCAACAAAAGGGCAGGGAAAGGGTACTGACAGCGAGGCCGAAAAGTTTTCTGTTACCCCGGACTTGATCCCGGGTCCGGTTTGTCTGTAGACAACAGAAACTGGATCCCGGCCTTCGCCGGGATGACAATCGGGGAAAAAACCATGCGTGCGGAAATCGAGACAGCGGTGGAGGAGATCCGCAAATCCCTCACACTGCTGAGGAGGCATCTTTGACTGGGACAATGCTGTCCGCCGTCTGGATGAACTGAATGCCCTGGCGGAAAGTCCCACCCTGTGGGGCGATCCGAAACGCGCCCAGGACCTGCTGAAGGAACGTACCCGGCTGGATACGGCCATCAGCGGTTATCGCCGGCTGGACGGTGCGCTGCACGACGGCATCGAGCTGATCGCCATGGGCGAGGCCGAGAACGAGCCGTCCATCGTCGCCGATGCCGAAACGGCCATCTTTGACCTGCAGAAAAAGGCCGCGGCGCTGGAGCTGGAAAGCCTGCTGTCCGGCGAGGCGGACGCCAACGACTGCTATCTGGAAGTCAACGCCGGCGCCGGCGGGACCGAAGCCCAAGACTGGGCCAGCCTGCTGATGCGCATGTACACCCGCTGGGCCGAGCGCAACAAGTACCCCGTCGAGGTCTACGACACCTCCTACGCGGAGGAGGCCGGCATCAAGTCGGCGACGTTCGCCGTCAAGGCGCCGTACGCCTACGGGACGCTGTCGGTCGAGTCGGGCACGCATCGGCTGGTGCGGATCAGCCC
>JALYJY010000028.1 GCA_030775045.1 Pseudomonadota bacterium
GTCTACAGAAACATCCACAAGGGGATATGAGGCCGGGAACAGGAACATTCCCTGCAGGGCCGCGTTCTTTGCCGCGGCGATGGCGATGTCGGGATAGCCCAGTTCCTGGGCCAGTTCCGCCACCAGAACCAGCTGCGAGGCAGGATTGTCGGATGTTCCCAGATGCCTCAGGAATATGCCGGCCCACTGGCGGGTTTCCCCCTGTCCCGCAGCCTGCTCCAGACGGCCCAGCAGGCGCGTGGCCATGACCAGCTCGCGGGCCTCGAACTCCTGGCGGTGCCGGTCGTCGGGGACAGCGTCCGCAGGCAGGGACAGGTCAGTGTTCAGGGCCTGTGCCGCCAGCTGCCCATAGAAAGCCGTCCTGTGTACCGCAGCCTTGCGGTACCAGTCCCGGGCTTCCTTGCCGCGGCCAGCCTTCTCACAGGCCTGTGCAGCCCAATAGGCACCCCGGGACAGGCTGATGGGTGTGGCGGCCGCCCGGTACAACCTTTCAAAATGGCCCAGGGCTGCTGCCGGTTCACGGTTTTTGCGCAGCGCCAGCCAACCGGCCAGGAATTCGGCTTCCAGCAGCCCCAGGCCTTCTGTCTGCCCGTGCGCGCCAGCCAGGGTCCAGGCTGTGCTGTAGTCACCCTTTTCCATCAGACGGCGGATGACAGTCTGGCGCTCGGGCCACCACTTGTCGGGACGGGAGGCAGCAGACGGAAGATCCTTCAGGACCCGGGCAGCCTCCTCATCCCTGTTTTTCCGCCGCAGCCAGCGGACGCGGTCATACAGCAGCCCGGGATCCTGCCTCAAATTTTCCGGAAGCCGGGAGAGAGATTTTTCCGCATCCGACGCCAGGGTAATGAACTTCAGACGCTGGCCGGCCACAGCCGCGGTTTCAGCATCCACCAGGGGCAACATCCGCCGGGCCGGTGCGCTCTGGTCATCCCACACCAGGCGCTCCAGCCTGGCCCTGTGATCTGCGGGCGTCAGAAAGGAGCCGAATTCCTGCAGCCAGTCCTTTTCCTCCACCGATCCGAATGTGGCCCGGACCCAGAAATCCCGGACGAAGATCTGCGCCTGGGGTTCCTGGCCATTGCCCAGAAGAGCCCGGGCATGCCGGACAGCGCCGGCCGGCGTTTCCGGAGGATTACGGGAAAACCAGTCCAGAACATCCTGCACCGGCAGATCTTCCGGCATGGACTGTTCTGCCTTGCGCTTCAGCACGGCCTGACGGGGCCAGTCCGGGTTGCTGCGCATGAATTCTGTTACTGCGGAAAATTCCGGCTGCGTTTCCCCGTCCGTCAGGATGATCCAGTCCAGCACCCTGGACAAAAGCCTGTTTTCAGCCTGCTGTGTGACACGGCGGGCTTCGTCCCATTGACGTGATTCCGCAGCCCTGAAAGCCACGCGATAAACTTCCTGGTCCCTGTCACTCAGCGCCCGGGCCGGGAACGCCAGGGCCACAAGAATGCCCGTGACTGCAAGAAAGGAGATGGATCCTGTTTTCATGGCGACAGACCGTAGGGGGGACCGGCGGACAGGTCAAGAACCCTGAAGGCCAGGCGGCAGTTATCAATGGCAGGCCTGTACTTCTTCTGGTATGGTGCCGGCCCGTATTTGCTGCAGGTCCCGTCATGAGCAAGGATCCATCGCCCGAACGCATGGCGGCCCAGAACCGCCGGGCCCGCTTTGACTATTTCATCGAGGAAACGCTCGAGGCCGGCATCATCCTGACAGGGACAGAGGTCAAGTCCCTGCGCTCAGGCCGCGCCAGTATCAACGAGGCCCACGCCGGCGAAAAGGACGGGGAACTGTACCTGTTCAACGCCTATATCCCCGAATACACCCTTGCGGGAAAATTCCATCAGCACGAGACGCGCCGCCCCCGCAAGCTTCTGGTCCACCGGAAGGAAATGAACAGGCTTCTGGGCGCCGTCAAGCGCGAGGGCATCACCATCGTTCCCCTGTCCATCACTTTCAACAAAAGGGGAATGGCCAAGGTGAATATCGGTATCGCCAAAGGCAAGAAACAGGCCGACAAGCGCCAGGCTGTCAAGGACAGGGACTGGAAGCGGGACAAGGCCAGGCTGCTCGCAAGCAAGAACTGACAGCGGTACCAGGGCATGTGGACAGTCAACGCAGAATGAGCCGGATGGCGCTGTTTTCGAGAACCGGAGCGCAGCGTACGTTACAGTACGTGAGCACCGGAAGCGCAGAAAACCGATGCCAGAGGGCCATTATCCGTTTCATTGTTCGCATGCCCTATGACTGTTGTCTGATACTTTCAGACAGAAACTATGACCTTCAGAGTGATTTTCTTTTGCAAATCTGCGGGAGAGGATGCTTCCGGAATCATGCTTTCTTCCGGAAGGAATTGTCCTGATGTACGGGAAACCTGGAGATTTTGAATTTACTCCTCTTGCCTGCCCTGCTTCTGTATCATGGGGCACCCTCCTGGAACCAACACCTTCGACACTTGCAGAGGCCGATCCTACCTCCCCCCTGTCCCTTCCCCTCGACCCTGATCCCATATTACCCCCAAGGGAGATGGTCCCGGGACCGACACTGGATGAGCGCGGGATATCCCAGGCCCATGCCTATCAGCTGGCAGAGAAAATGTGGACTGCAGCTGCTACAGTATTCGCGCGCTTTTATCTTCTGTCACAGTCAATATGCCACGGCAGGGGCGCAGAAGAAATCCATGAGCGGGCCCTCAGGGAATCAGCAAAGACAATCTTTCCTTCCCTGGTTGAATACAGGGAAGCTGTTTCCGGACAATTCCCTGAATTCCTGGATCACCTGCGGAAACGTACCTTCCAGATCGCCCAGGACGGTCTGTACCGTTTCCAGTATGGTCCGTTTCTGACCTGTAACAGACTGATGTATGGCATGGACCCGATTTTTGCGGAGGTCTTCAGCATGCACATGGCCCGTTTCCTGTCCTGGGCCGGAGAGGCGCCGGCAGATAAAATCCCGCTCTTTGGATCCCGCTTTCTGGAGATGATGAAAACCTTCGGGCTACAAGGCAATCCTGATTTTATCGCGATGGTTCTGCCCTTTATCGAGCCGGCCTTTGCACTGTTTTCCAGCCATCCGGCCCCCGACCCCGCTATTGCCCGGAAAACAGGGAAGGTCAGGAACCATCTTCTGGCCATCCAGAGAGGCCGTCCTGCAGGAACCCCTCGCCACGAACAGCCGGTCTGCGGCTGATCATTGCGGATCGCCCCGCAGTGGTCTATAGAAAGCCCTGCAGGATCACTGACAGGGTATCCGTTCCATGCGGCTTTTGCGTTTTGTGCCTGAACAGACCAGTTTTGACTTTGTCAGAAGGCACCTTCCCGCTTTTGCCTTTTCCATCGTCCTGGCCCTCATTACAGTTGGATCCCTCTGGGTCCAGGGGCTGAATCTGGGCATCGATTTCCGGGGGGGCATCCTGATCGAGGCCCGCTCCGGCCAGCCCATAGACATTGCAGCCCTGCGCCAGACGCTTGAGGCCCAGAATCTGGGAGAAACAGAAATCCAGCAGTTCGGCGATGACCATGATGTGCTGATCCGCATCCAGGAGCAGGAAGGTGGCGAGGAAGCCCAGGCAGAAGCTGTCCGGAAGATCCAGGCTGCCATGGGCGATACATATGAATATCGCAGGACAGAGCTGGTAGGCCCCAAGGTGGGCCAGGAGCTGCTCCGGGACGGAATCCTGGCCACGCTGCTGGCCATCGCCATGATTACCATCTATGTGGCTGTCCGGTTCGAATGGCAGTTCGGACTCTCTGCCCTTCTGGCTACATTCCACGACGTGTTCATCACCTTCGGGCTGTTCTCCCTGTTCCGGCTGGAATTCAACCTGACCGCCGTTGCGGCCCTGCTGACCCTGGCGGGCTATTCCATCAATGACACAGTCGTGGTGTTTGACCGCCTGCGGGAAAACCTGCGCAAATACAGATCGCTGGACCTGAAGCCGTCATCAATATGTCCCTCAACCAGACCCTGTCCCGCACCATCATGACAGGCACTACCTCCATCCTGGCCATCATGCCCCTGGCCATCTGGGGCGGTGAGACCCTGCGGAATTTCACGATTGCCATCACGTTCGGTATTGTCCTTGGAACCTTCTCGTCCATCTATGTTGCCGCGTCGCTTCTGCTATACATGAAACCCGTCACGCGGGCTTCCGGCCCATTGCCTGCACAGCCCCAGACACCCTGACATCAAGGAGAAACCCATGGGTTCCGGTATTTTCGCCATTGTCCTTCTGGTTCTTGTGGTCATTCTTGTGCTCAAGGGCGTCAAAACCGTGTCCCAGGGCCAGGAATGGACAATAGAGCGTTTTGGCCGCTACACCCACACCCTGGCCCCCGGCCTGCATCTGATCGTGCCGCTGGTTGACAGGGTGGGCCGCCGGCTCAGCATGATGGAAACGGTTCTGGACGTTCCCTCGCAGGAGGTCATCACCAAGGACAATGCCATGGTCACCGTGGACGGCGTCGTGTTTTTCCAGGTGCTGGACGCTGCCAAGGCCGCATACGAGGTCAACAACCTCCAGCTGGCCATCCTGAACATGGTCATGACCAATATCCGTACCGTGATGGGCTCCATGGACCTGGACGAGCTTCTGTCCCAGCGGGACCGGATCAATACCCAGCTGATGACCGTTGTGGACGAGGCCACAGGCCCTTGGGGCGTCAAGATCACCCGCGTGGAAATCCGGGACATTCAGCCGCCGCGCGACCTGGTGGACAGCATGGCCCGCCAGATGAAAGCCGAGCGTGACCGCCGCGCCTCGATCCTGGAAGCAGAAGGCCAGCGCCAGGCCGCCATCCTGCGCGCCGAGGGTGAAAAGCAGGCCGCCATCCTTCAGGCCGAGGGCCGCCGCGAAGCCGCCTTCCGGGATGCCGAGGCGCGCGAGCGTGAGGCCCAGGCCGAGGCAAAGGCCACACAGATGGTGTCCGACGCCATTGCCAAGGGCGATGTAAAGGCCATCAACTACTTCGTGGCCCAGCAGTACGTCAAGTCTCTGGAAACCCTGGCAGCAGCCCCCAACCAGAAGGTTATGATGCTTCCGCTTGAAGCCATGGGTGTTGTGGGCGCCATCGGCGGCATTGCGGAACTGACCCGCGATGCCCTGGGCGGAAACCCGGGTGGCGGACGGCACCGGAATGCGGGCGCAGAAGACACACCCTCAAAAAGCCCCTGGACCCAGGGTTGATTTCCATCAGACCTCTTGCAGAACCCGCTGCGGCGAGATGAATGCCAGGAACGAGGAACGCAGAACCGGAGTGTACACGCCAGTACATGAGGATTTGAGTACCGCAGTGACGCAGCAGGCGTCCGCCGCAGTCAGGGTTATGCAGGAGGTCTATTATCAGGGAGAACTGACATGGAATGGCTTTCCTCATGGTGGACATGGTCTTCCTGGAACTGGTGGGTTCTGGGCCTTCTGATGGGTGTGGTCGAGATTCTGGCGCCGGGAATCTTTTTCCTGTGGTTTGCCCTGTCCGCCCTTGTGGTGGGCTTTATGGCTATGCTGTGGCCCGAAGCCCCGTGGCAGCTGCAGGTCGTTGTCTTCGCATTGCTGGGCGGAATTTCCGCCATCCTTGCCAGACTGCTGCTAAAACGCCGCCCCTCAAAATCAGATGAACCCGGCCTGAACCGCCGGCTTGAACATTATTTCGGACGCACGGCTGTTCTGGAGGAAGCCATCAGCAACGGACGCGGACGCATCCGCCTGGACGACACGTCCTGGAGCGTGGAAGGCCCCGACCTTCCCGCCGGAACCCGGATCAGGATTACAGGTTCGGTCCGTGGCCTGCTGCAGGTTCAGGCGGACAGCCCGCCCACCCCCTGAACAGAAGGGGCATGAGGCGTCATTGCCGGCTCAGCCAGCCTGACATCCGAAGGCGGATTCAGCTTCACAACAGGGCACGAAATAGCTTTTTCCAGGGCTTCAGGAGTTGCATATACCCCCTTGTCCACAACAACCTTGCAGCCTCCCGGTGGCTTATGACGGCTGATCAGGTTGAGATATTGCTCCGGGCCTGTCGGCTCTGTAATCATGACGATCGCCCCATGATCCAGATTTTTGCCCCGGGCCTCAACTGCTGTAAAAACAGGCCATGAAGGGGCAACGGCAAGAACCGCCGCACGCGCCTCCGCACTCTGGACCAGGACAGGAACAACGATATCCCCGATAACAGTCCGGATTTCCTCAGCCGAAAATTCCCTTCCCGCCAGACGGGCATCCTCGCGCGCAGCCTCAATAGCTGCCTTGCGGACCTTTTCTGTCATTTTCCTGGCTTCAGCAACAACATTGTCTGCCATTGCTCCGGTATCCCTGAAATGCAGGTTGTCCTGGTCCTGGTAAAACCTGACAGCAAGGTGACCTTTTGGCTTTTCACCCCAGAGCGCCTCACAGGCAGCCTTGTCCAGGGCGCCCTGCTGGCGGAAAAATCCCTGCAGGGGGGGCCCCGGAAAAAGCCTTGCCATTGCCATGAAAGACATCCCCGGTCCCTGGGGTTTTTCCTGATGCCGGTCCCCGAAAACCCGCAAGGAGACCCCCTGCATACGACACAAGGCCAGAAAGGCATGATACTGGCAAAGGTCAGGGATCTGGGCCTCATCCAGCATAACCAGACATTGCGGCCCCAGTTTTCCAGGAGATTCAAGCAGCTCGTCCAGTGACAGGGGCACCAAACGGGCTTCCGTATTGTGTATTCCGGCACCCGCCGCGGCTTTTACAATCCGCCCGGCCAGCTGTTCCGCAATTTCCCTGCCCGGACCTGCGGCAATCACCTGCCGCCTGTCATCTCCATATAACCATCCCGCGGCGGTCCAGGCTGCGACTGTCAGCTTGCCGGAGCCCGGGGGAGCTGAAAGAAGGGCAAATTTTTCGTCTCCCAGAAAACAGCGAATAGCTTTCAGCTTGTCAGCTTCCCGCTTTTTGGCCCCTAGGCCTGCCCTGACAATTTGCATGAAGGCTTCTTTCCGGTCCCCGCCCATAAAATTACAGGATCCTGCGCGCAGCTCCCGGACCATGGACAGCATTTCTGTGTGAAGCCTGACCATCTCCATGGTGGAATAGACGATTTCTCCGTCATTGAGGCGGGTACCGTCAGTTACAAGAAGTCCAGCAGCGACAAGATTATTGAATTCAGTCTTCGCCCGAGACTGTTCCATACGAAATTCTTCTGATATCAGGCCCACAGCCTGAGTATATGTAAAGGCTGCATGGCGCCGGGTTACAGCCCGCATAGCAGCAGCCAGCCCGTCTTTCGGGGGGATATCTCCGATATGCTGTTGTGCTGCAGAACCCATTGAATATCCCGGACAGATTATCCTGATGAATTTTAGCGTATTTACCAGAAAGTAATACTCCAAAAAGCATCTCCGGCCAGAAGGCAGGCATACAGGGCCAGCACCACAGGCAGGGAAAACAGCATCCGCAGCGAAAAATGCCGCAGGCAGAAAAGTATTGCTGTCAGACCCAGGGACAGCACCACCCACACCGTCACCCCGGCCAGAAGCGCCTGCAGGGACAGTCCCGCCAGGAAAACCTGCAACACAGCCAAGCCGGTACTCACCCCAACCAGGGACAGCGGAAGGGTCCGGGTTTCTGCCTCCACTGTCACCAGAATGGTCAGTACGGTCGCCAGGACACACAGCAGCAGGGTCTGCAGGGATATCCCGTAGCGCCACGCCGCCAGGGCGCAGGCTGTTCCCATGGCCAGCTCGATCAGCGGATAGCGCACGCTGACCTTCTGCAGTCCGCAAGCGCATTTTCCACGGCGGACCAGCCATGTCAGCACAGGCACCAGATCCCGTACACCGAGAATCCGGCCACAGCTGTCGCAGAACGAGCGCCCTCCCCACCCTATGCGCCGTGGCAGGCGCCAGCTGGCCATGCTGGCAAAGCTGCCCAGCGCCAGGCCCAGCAGAAAAGCCGCGAAGACAACCAGAAATGCGGGCACGGGGTACATCCTGCACATCCTTGTGGGTGTGGACAGCACAGTGTATATAACCTGACACAGCCTTTACAACAATCCGGCAGGACAGACCATGACAGCCCTCGATACAGTCATCGTGCCCATCCACCGGGCCGGATGGCCTTTTATGCTGGCTTTTCTTCTGGCCAGCCTTCTGCTGTGGATCCTGTGGGTGCCGCTGGGTGCCATCGGCCTGATCCTGACTGCCTGGTGCGTGTATTTCTTCCGGGATCCGGACAGGGTAACACCCGCACAACCCGGCCTTGTGGTCAGTCCCGCTGACGGCCGGGTCATGGCCATTGTCCAGGCTGTTCCGCCTGCGGACCTGGAGATGGGGGACAAACCCCTGACCCGCATCAGCATTTTCCTGAACGTGTTCAACGTGCACGTCAACCGCATCCCGGTGGACGGAACCATTGACCACATCCGCTATCATGAAGGGAAATTTCTCAACGCTTCCCTGGACAAGGCCAGCGATGACAACGAGCGCAACAGCATCCGCATCCGCACACCGGACGGGCGTCACGTGGGCGTCGTCCAGATCGCCGGCTTGGTCGCCCGCCGTATTCTTTGCGACGCGCAGAACGGACAGGCCGTTCAGGCGGGTCAGCGCTATGGCATCATCCGCTTTGGCAGCCGGGCCGATATCTGGCTGCCTGAGGGTGTAGCTCCCCTGGTCATTGCCGGCCAGACTGCTTTAGGGGGCGAGACTGTCCTGGCGGACCTGGCCCATATCCACGAGCCCAGAACAGGGACGACACACTGAGTACCGCCTTGTCCGCCATAGCCCGAAGGGCGGCAGCGGAAACGACGCAGTAATTACCCGTCCCGGTCGGAGTTATGGAGGAGGTCTACTGATGCGCACGCCTCGTTTGCTGGAAGAAGCCAGCCTTCATCGTTTTCTGCCCAATATCCTGACCATCCTGGGCCTGTGCGCCGGCATGACCGCTATCCGCTTTGCCACCCTGGGCCGGTGGGAAGCCGCCGTGGTGGCCATTGCCATCGCCGCCGTCATTGACGCCCTGGACGGCGGCCTGGCCCGGTTACTGAACGCCCAGAGCAAATTCGGCGCACAGCTGGACAGCCTGTCCGATGTCATCAGCTTCGGCGTGGCCCCGGCCCTGATCAATTATCTGTGGACCCTGCAGGACATCCGGGGCCTCGGCTGGGTCTCTGCCCTGGTTCTGACTGTCTGCGCGGCCCTGCGGCTGGCCCGGTTCAACACCCGGTCCGTCGAGGCGGACCTGCCACCCTGGGCAAAGCGGTTTTTCACAGGCGTCCCGGTCCCGGCCGGCGCAGGCCTGGCCCTGATGCCCATTCTCATTTCCCTTCTGATCGGGGAAGAACTTGCAGGAACAGACCACATGGTCGTCCGGGCGTGGCTGGGTGTTTACCCCTATATCACCACGGTCTGGCTGATCATTATAGGCGGGTTGATGATCAGCCGTCTGCCTACCTTTTCCATCAAGGACATCAGGATCTCCCATCGCATGGTCCTTCCCGTCCTCGTGGGCGCAGGGCTTCTGGCGGCCGCCATGGCCACGGCCCCGTGGCTGACCCTGATCCTGTGCGGCCTGGCCTATACGGCCAGCCTGCCGTTCAGCTATCACCACTTCAGAAAGCTGCAGGCCCGGGAAGCCGGAAACGGGGCAGATATTGCACCCCTGCACCTGGCGCCCGTCCAGACACTGGCCGAAGAGGATGGGGAACACCCGGGTCACTGAGGCCATTTCTGCCTCCCATGCTGATTTTTCTTAAAATCCGGCTTTTCCTGTCCTATGACAGTGGACCTGCAATTGCCGGAAAACCAGGATGAGTGAACACATCTCCATCCCCACACGCACCATTGGTCCCGTCAGGATCGTTTTCGCAGACGACCGGACAGAGGACATCATGGTCCCCCTGTCCACATACGAAAGTCCCCTGTGGCCCTCGGTTGCCCGCGGCGCGCGGGTCAGCCGGCTTGTGGACGGAATCCGCGTCACAGTCCTGGATGACCGCATGACCCGTTCGGTCATTCTCCAGGCCACCGATGCGGCCACGGCCCTGCGCGTCCGGGACAGCCTGGACAGCCGCCTTGCAGATATGGCAGGCCAGGTCAGAACCACCAGCCGCTTTGCCACCCTTGTGGACCAGCACATCCAGATTGTGGGAAATCTGCTGTACATCCGCTTTGCCATGACTACCGGCGATGCGGCGGGCCACAACATGGTGACCCGGGCAGCCGATGCCCTGATCCGGTGGGTCATGGACCAGTATCCGTCCCTGGAATACGTCTCGATCTCGGGCAATATCTGTACCGACAAGAAGGTCAGCGCCATCAACGGCATTCTGGGCCGGGGAAAGAATGTGGTGGCGGAAATCACTATCCCCGGCGACGTGTGCCGGAAGTGGCTGAAGACTGACCCCCGGAAAATCGTGGACCTGAACATCCGGAAAAACCTGGTGGGCTCGATCCTGTCCGGCGGAGTGCGCAGCGCCAACGCCCACTATGCCAATATCCTGCTGGCCTTTTACCTGGCCACGGGACAGGATGCCGCCAATATTGTCGAGGGATCCCAGGGCATCACCCTGGCGGAGATGCGGGGGGAAGACCTGTATTTTTCGGTCACCTGCCCTAACATCATTGTGGGAACTGTGGGGAATGGAAAAAATCTGGATTTCGCGCGCCGGCATCTGGAAGCCATGGGCTGCATGGAAGAGCGCCTGCCCGGGGAGAACAGCCGCCGGCTGGCCTCCATTGCCGTTGCAGCCACGCTGTGCTCGGAACTGTCACTGATGGCATCCCAGACCATTCCGGGCGATCTGATGCAGGCCCACGAGCGTCTGGAACGCCAGGGCGTGAAGAACTGAGATGGCCCCCATGAATGCAGGTATAGACCAGCTGCGCTTCTACGTCCCGTCCCTGTATCTGGAGATGCGGAATCTGGCCGCCGCCCGGGGGGTATCGCCCGACAAATACCTTGCAGGCCTGGGGCAGGAACGCATGGCGGTCCTTCCCCCCAACGAGGATGTGGTGACCATGGGAGCCTGCGCCGCAGCAGATATTGTGGACAGCAACGGCCCGGACGATATCGACTGGCTGTTCTTTGCCACGGAATCCGGCGTGGACCAGTCCAGGGCGGCGGGCCTGTATGTCCACAGCCTTCTGGGGCTTTCCCCGCACTGCCGCGTGATCGAGGTCAAACAGGCCTGTTACAGCGGCACCGCGGCGCTCCAGCTGGCCCTGTCCCATGTGCGTCTCAATCCCGGCCGCAAGGCCCTGGTCATCGCCTCGGACGTGGCCCGCTATGGTCTTGGCACACCGGGCGAAGCCACGCAGGGTTGTGGCGCCGTGGCCATGCTGGTGACTTCTGCGCCCCGTCTCCTCTCCCTGGATGGAAAGGCAGGATATGTGGCCCGGGATGCCATGGACTTCTGGCGGCCCAACTACAGGTCCGAAGCCCTGGTGGACGGGCATTATTCAGCCCGTCTCTACCTGACAACGCTGCTGGAATCCTGGGATCACTACAGGGCGCAGACAGGCCGCAGTCTGGAAGACCACGCCCTGTTCTGCTATCATATGCCCTTCACTGCCATGGCCCGAAAGGGACAGGAAAAACTGCTGCAGGGCCGCGGTGGAACGTCCAGACCCACAGAAGAAGAGACTCTCAGGCTTTGTGGCCCGGGCCTGCGCTATAACCCCCTCATCGGGAATTCCTATACTGCATCCCTGTACATCGCCCTGGCGTCCGTTCTGGACCATGCCGGTCCATCCCTGGCCGGCCAGCGCATCGGGTTGTTCAGTTATGGATCCGGGTGTGTAGCGGAATTCTTCAGCGGCGTTGTCATGCCCGGATCTGAAAACGCTGTTTTTGCAGAACAGCATCGCCAGATGCTGGAGCACAGGGCAGCCGTAACCGCTGATGTCTATGAGGAATATTACAGCCATTCCCTTCCCGCCGACGGGTCGGAACACCGGGTGCCGCAGATCACCCGTCCCCGCTTTGCCTTCCTGGGCGTGGAAAACCACAGGCGCCTGTATGGCCAGAATGAAAAGAAAATTGACCGGGGGCAGGCATTATGTCACTCTCGGGAGAGGGTTCCGGTAGCGGGGGAGCATCAATGACACGCGACGTCAATGCACAGCGCGGCTTCAGCCTTGTGGAACTGGCCGTGGTAATCGGCATCATCGCCATAATCATCGGCGGGATCTGGCTTGGGTATTCCCGCCTGAACGAGGCTCGCAAGGACAACCAGATGGTGGAAGAACTGACCCAGCTGGTCGAGAAGATCCGCTCCCTCTATTCCGCACGGGCGACAACTGCCGGCATGACCAACACCTATCTTGTCACGGCCGGTGCAGTGCCCACCAGTATGAGAACCAACAACAACGCCAATCTGCAGGATCCGTGGGGCAATGCCGTCGACGTTACGCCCAGCGCTGCTGACACCTTCCAGATCCAGTACCGGTTCCTGCAGCGGGATAGCTGCATCAAATTCATCACTGCCATGCTGGGCGGGCGCGATGACATGAGACTGCGGCGGATTACCGTCAATGGTAACAACGCCTTTCCGGATGCTGCCTTCCCCACAGGCGCACTTCCGACAACCCGTCTGGTCACCGTATGCAACGGAACCCAGAACAACAACGGAATCGTTTTCTTCTACTGGCTCCGCCGCTAGACAGGCCCTATGCCTCCTGCAGTACGCACATCTTCCCGCCTGTCTTTCCTGCCTGCTCCGGTCCAGGACCTGCTTTTCCGGACATCCTTCCGCCTTCTGGGGCTGATCCTGCTGGCAGCCGGAGCAGCCCTGCTCCTGGCCCTGGCCAGTCATGATCCCCGCGACCCCTCATGGAACACGTCTGCACCTGCCGGCGCAGGCACCGGCAATCTTCTGGGCATGGCCGGATCATGGAGCGCGGACTTCCTGCTCCAGACCCTGGGACTGCCAGCCCTTGTCCCTGCTCTGGTTCTTATAGGCTGGGGCTGGCGGATCCTGACCGGCCGGCCCCTCACAGCCATGCCCTGGCGGATCTGCGCCATGCTGGTCTCCCTCGTCCTGCTGTCAGCGGCCCTGTCTCCCCTGCCCGCCCTGCCGGACTGGATCCCCGGGCATAGCCTGCCAGGCGGACTTCTGGGACACCTGATCGCTGATGTGTCAGGTTTTCCGGGCAGCCCCCGGCTGGCTGTATCGGCTTTGCTGCTGGTCGCAGTCAGCCTGCTGGCCTTTGCTGCGGGATATTCGCGGCAGGAATGGATGACCGGGCTGCGGGCGCTGGGGCGGCTCGTCCAGTCCCTGGCCGTGTGGCTGGCATGGGCTGTCCTGCTGCTGCGCTGTCCTGCAGGGCGCATGGTCCAGTGGGTTCTGTCAACTGTCCGCAGCCTGCGGCGGGGGGAAGATGCCCATGATACCTATGGATCCGACCCGGGCCTGATGACGGGCAGCAACATTCCGGTTTTCCTGAAGACTCCCTTTCCCGATGAAGAAGAGGATGGGGATGATCTGCCTGAAGAGCCGGCCCCCCGCGCCAGCCGCAAGGGGAAATCCACCAGAAAACAATCGGCTATGGCCCTGCTCGCGCCCGGGGAGGATGATCCGTTCCAGCTTCCCCCGCCTGAGCTGCTTCAGACCCCCGTGGCCATACGCAACGAGGTCAGCCAGGAAACCCTTCGCCAGAATGCAAAGCTTCTGGAAAGCGTTCTGGGCGATTTCGGCGTCAAAGGCCAGATCGTCAAGGTCCATCCCGGCCCTGTGGTCACGCTGTATGAGCTGGAACCGGCGCCGGGTGTCAAATCGTCCCGCGTCATCGGCCTTGCGGATGACATCGCCCGGTCCATGAGCGCTGTCTCGGTGCGCGTTGCCGTTGTTCCCGGCCGCAACGTCATCGGGATCGAGCTTCCCAATGTGAAGCGCGAAACCGTTTACCTGCGCGAGCTTCTGGCCTCGGAGGCCTATGAGAACGCTTCCTCCCGCCTGCCCCTGGTTCTGGGCAAGGACATCGGCGGTGGCCCGGTTGTGGCTGACCTGGCCCGCATGCCCCACCTGCTGGTGGCCGGTACCACCGGCTCGGGAAAATCCGTGGCCATCAACACCATGATCCTGTCCCTGCTGTACCGGCTGCCACCTGAAAAATGCCGGTTCATCATGGTGGACCCCAAGATGCTGGAACTGTCGGTGTATGAGGGCATCCCGCACCTTCTGGCCCCCGTGGTGACCGAGCCGAAAAAGGCTGTCGTGGCGCTGAAGTGGGCGGTGCGGGAGATGGAAGACCGCTACCGCGCCATGTCGCGCCTGGGCGTACGCAATATCGAGGGCTACAACGCCCGCCTGAAAGAGGCCCGCCAGAACGGCGAAACCCTGACCCGCCGCGTCCAGACCGGATTTGATCCCGACACAGGCAAGCCGATCATGGAGGAGCAGCCCCTGGACCTGACCGAGCTGCCCTACATCGTCGTGATCGTGGACGAGATGGCTGACCTGATGCTGGTGGCCGGCAAGGATATTGAATCCGCCATCCAGCGCCTGGCCCAGATGGCCCGCGCAGCCGGTATCCACATCATCATGGCCACACAACGGCCCTCGGTCGACGTGATCACCGGTACCATCAAGGCCAACTTCCCCACCCGCATCAGCTTCCAGGTCACCAGCAAGATCGACAGCCGCACCATCCTGGGCGAACAGGGGGCCGAACAGCTGCTCGGCCAGGGCGACATGCTGCACATGGCCGGCGGCGGCCGCATCACCCGCGTCCATGGCCCATTCGTCAGCGACGGCGAAGTCGAGGCCGTGGTGAAATTCCTGCGCGCGCAGGGTGAGCCGTCCTATGTGGATGCGGTCACCGAGGATGATGAAACAGAAGGCGGCGAAGGCGGGGATATGCCCGACGGCGCGGCGGGCGGCGGTTCAGGTGATGAGCTTTACGACCAGGCCGTGGCGCTGGTGTGCCGGGAGGGCAAGGCCTCCACCAGCTTTATCCAGCGGCACCTGCGCATCGGCTACAACAGCGCGGCGCGCCTGATCGAGCAGATGGAAAAGGAAGGCGTGGTCAGCGCCGCCAACCATGCCGGCAAGCGCGAGGTCCTCGCCCGCCGCGAAGAGGATGTGATGTAATCCCCCTCTCCCCCCGGGGGAGGGATATTCGGGAGAAGTACATGATGTCCAGAAATTTTTTTCTCTCCCTCCTTCTGGCCCTCACCTTCGCCCTGCCCGCTGCGGCACAGACGGGGGAGCCCACCTATGACCGCGTGATAAAAACGGGCATTCTGCGCTGTGGCTATTACATGGCCCCGCCGCTGATGGCCGTGGATGCCGGAACCGGGAAAAAATCCGGCTTTCTGTACAACCTGACCGAAGAGGCTGCAAAAGGCCTGGGCCTGAAGGTGGAGTGGGTCGAGGAAATCAGCACGGGCACCATGTTCGAGGGGCTGGGCCTGCGCTATGACGCCATCTGTACAGGCATCATGTTCCATCCCGCCCGGGCGCGGTTGGCCCTGTTCAGCCAGCCCCAGTTCACCCAGCCCGTGAATATCTATGTGCGCGCTGACGACCACCGTTTCGACGATAATCTGGAAGCGTTCAACGACCCGAAAATGACCTTCGCCGGGTGGGAGGGGGACTCATCCTCCCTTCTGGTCAAGCAGGAATTCCCCAGGGCAAAGCTGGTCGAACTGCCCCAGACTGCCACACCGGCCGAGCGTATCCTGATGGTCACCACGGGCAAGGCCGACGCCGCGATCCTGGAAGACAGCGTCATCAGCCAGTATATGCTGGAAAATCCCGGGAAGATCCGCCGCGCCATGAGCAAACCCTACAAGGCCATGACGGCCGCGTACGCTTTCCCCCTGGGGGAAAACCGGCTGAAGGCCATGTTTGATGCCACGCTGACCTACATGAACAGCAACGGCATCATCAACCGCCTGATCGCAAAGCACCAGAAGGCGCCGGGAGACATGCTGCCCCCGCCGCTGACGTATGGCGAACCGGTTTCAGGGAAACAAGGATAACATGCTCTACCATCTTCTCTTTCCCCTCGCTGACCAGTTCTTTCTGTTCAATGTACTCCGGTACATCAGCTTCCGGGCTGGCGCGGCCACACTGACGGCCCTGTTCCTCTGCCTTGTCATCGGCCCCCCGCTGATCCGCTGGCTGAAGCGCAAGCAGGAAGAGGGCCAGCCCATCCGCACCATCGGCCCCGACCACGCCCACAAGAAAGGCACGCCTACCATGGGCGGCCTGATGATCCTGATCTCGGTCATCATCAGCACCCTGCTGTGGATGGATATGACCGCCACCTACACCTGGGTTGTCCTGATGGTCACCGCAGGCTATGGCCTGATCGGGTTCGGGGACGACTGGCTGAAGCTGACAAAGCGCAACCACAAGGGCCTGTCCGGCAAGGGCAAGCTGGCCGTGCAGATCGGCATCGGCGCCGCGGCCGCCCTGTGGATCGCCTGGCTGGCCGGACCCATCGGGTACAAGCTGGCCCTGCCCTTTTTCAAGCAGTTCATCCTGGACCTGGGCTGGTTCTATATCCCCTTTGCCGTGTTCGTCATGGTGGGATCCAGCAACGCCGTCAACATCACCGATGGCCTGGACGGGCTGGCCACAGTGCCCGTCATGATCGCCACAGGCTGCCTGGGCCTGATCGCATATCTGGCCGGCAACGTCATTTTCTCGGGCTATCTGGGTATTCCCCACATTCCGGAAGCCGGAGACCTGGCTGTTTTCTGCGGCGCGCTGGTCGGCGCCTGCCTGGGCTTCCTGTGGTTCAACGCCCCGCCCGCCCAGGTGTTCATGGGCGATACGGGATCGCTGGCCATGGGCGGCGCACTGGGAACCATCAGTGTGATCACAAAGCACGAGTTTGTGCTGGCCATCATCGGCGGCCTGTTCGTACTGGAGGCCGTGTCGGTCATGATCCAGGTGGCGTCGTTCAGGCTGACGGGCAAGCGCGTGTTCCGCATGGCCCCCCTGCACCACCATTTCGAGAAAAAGGGCTGGTCCGAGCCCACGGTGGTCATCCGCTTCTGGATCATCGCCATCATCCTGGCGCTGGTGGGTCTGTCGACCCTGAAACTGCGGTAAACATGATTACCTGCCGTCCCGCGACAGAGGCTGACTTTCCAGCCATCCACCGCATCAACCGCCTGTGCGCCACCACCAGCTGCGCCGGTGTCTATCCCGCAGATGTCATCCAGTCCTGGGCCGGACCTTTTCTGGACTGGTATTACCGGGAACAGAACGCTGCGCACCAGCAGGAGGGCGTCACCTTGTGTGCTGAAAACCAGGGGGAAGTCGTTGGTGTCATCCGCAGCCTGGGAACAGAAATCTACATGTTGTTCATTGACCCGGCCTGGCAGAACCGCGGCATTGGCAAAATCCTGCTGCAGGCACTCGACAGGGCTGTGGCAGACAAAGGCCTGCCCCCTGTGAGCGAGGTGTCCTCAACACCCAATGCCATAGCCTTTTACGAACAGTCCGGCTTCCGGAAGACTGGCGAAAAATCCAGGGTCGCCCTGCCCGGGGGCCTGACGCTTGAGCTGGAGAAAATGCAGCGGGGAAGTTTCAGGAGTAAATGATTCTTCCCTGCCCGGCTACCGGTTTTTTGATCCTTCACTGTATTATTGTTCTGGACTCACACGGCCGAATCCCTGCCCACTGATCCCCACAGCAACATTGCTTCCGGAGGGACAGGGATGGAGCATCAGGCAGCAGCCGGACAGATCACTCACACATCCCCTTCTCCGCTTCTCCTGCCCCGCCTCCTGTTCCTGGACAACAATGTCTGCCCCGCTGTCTTTGCAGAACATGGCTGCGACGTCAGCGAGACCGCCGATCCGTTTTCTCCCTGCATGGTTGTTTCTGCGCGCGCCTGGCTGCACCAGAACGCCCATGGCCAGTGTACCGGTGATGTCGGCGATCCAGAACTCATGAATCTGGCGCGGAAAAGCAGGCGGATTATGGTAACCCGCGACAGCGATTACAAGATCCTGGCGGAAAGACAGGGTATGTCCCATGCAGGGATCATTCTCCTGAAGGGCAACCTCAGCGCAGAGGAGCAGTTCAGGGC
>JALYJY010000029.1 GCA_030775045.1 Pseudomonadota bacterium
CCATAGGGCCGGTGTCATCGCTGGAGCCCGCCGAAAAGATCCGGGAGCGGTTGGCGGGTTGAGCGGCATAAATCCTCCTTCCTGTCATCCTGAGCGCCAGCGAAGGATCTCCTTTTTGATGAGGTGCATTCCTTCCCTCACTGCGCCCGGGAGATGACACCGGAAAACACAAAGCCTATCCAGAAAGCCGGTGAAACAGTGCGATTATTCCTCAATTCATGCGGGGTAACGAAGAGAAAAAACCAGGGGAACAGGGAATACCTGTCCCCCTGGCATCGTTTTTTTCCGTTATGGAAATCTCAAGGTATATTGTGCCAGACGAAGGGCAGTTTGTCCCCTGAAGGATTGTCAGGAGGCAAGCTGTCTCCCAGGCAGTCATACAGGTCTGTAAGCAGATAACCATTGGGCAGGAGATCGTCTCCCGGGGGTTCCGGTCCCCAAGGGTTCTCGTAAGAAGCAGCAAAAACCATCTGGAATGCACAGGCAGAGATTTTGCGCTGGTCTGTAAAGTTAACTTTGTCGGAGATATCCTCTCTCAGGTCGATCAGGCCATGACGGTTGCCATCGCGAAGATAGACCACCCCGGATGGAAGATAGACAGAGAAGCTGTCTACCGGCAGGTCAATACCCGCTATGCCCTGGCAATGAGAGAACCTTGCCTGGATTTCAGGGCCGCCTTCGACCCGGCCCCAATTGTCCCGGGCGCCACACAAATCAAACTTCACGCCATTCCGTTCTCCCTGCAGCCTGCCTCCCGGGCATTCATCCATGATTTCAGGAAAGCGCAGGGCTCCTGACAGGGTAGGACGAGGCGCCTGTTTTACTTTTTCCCTGACACAGACGTCTATCTTTTCAAAAATGGAAACTTCTTCATCCGGCTCTGGACCCGGTTCTTCCGGCTGTCCGGGACACGCCGTCAGGATTGCTCCTGTTGCTGCAGTTACAAGGGCTGTTTTCAGTTTTGACAAAACTTCACTGTTCATACTCACCATTCTCCTCAATTTTTCAGGATTTTCAACAAGATTGATACAACTATGAGTTGTATATCAAGGTGTGTATAGGTTGTATCCAGGGGAGTGTCAATATAGCTTCCTGTGTGCCTTGACTGGATTGTGGCCAATAAAAAACCCCGCTGCCAAGCGGGGTTTTTCAGAGCATTGTCTGAAGAAAATTACTCGCGTTCGCGAATTTTTCTCTCAAGCTGCTCAACCCGTTTGCGCAAAGCATCATTTTCCGCTTTCAGGGTTTCCATATCCCTTTCCTGACGATCTTTCAGTGCCCGGACAGATTCAATAACAGGCCCGATCAGCTGCTCATAGTTGACCATTTTCATGCCATCTTCCCTGGCCTTGACCAGCTCGGGAAATACAGCCTCAACCTCTTGGGCAATAACGCCTGTATCAGCAGGTAATTCTGGGTCAGCCCGCCAACCGCTCAAAGGATTTTTCCAGTCAAAATAGACTCCTCTGATTTTCAGCAGTTTTTCCAGAGCGTTGTCGATAGGCCGGATATTATCTTTCAGGCGGATATCAGAAATTGGATTCTCAATATCAATCTTGCCCCAGCTGCCATCATCATCCCGTCCATAAGCACGAACATGAAAATCGGCCCGGTCATAGAAATTGGCCGTTGTCTGGAACTCCACGCCTGAATGGGAAGGGGTACTGGCCCGAAAGACAGTCTTGCCTGTCACCTGGAAGGTCGGATAGCCGGGATGGTTTCCTGATACGAAAGTTCTTCCCAGAAGCTCGTTGTTGCCCTGCATCGAGCTTTCTCCGGACATGATGGTATACCCTCTCAGCTGATGCGGGTTGTTAATCGTCGTCGTCACATCCAGAACTCTTCCCGTAATATCCCCATCCGCCTCAATCCTCGCCCTGGCAGGAGAAGGGTCGGTGGTCCGACAATTAAACGGATCCGTACACCCCACCCTCAGCTCACCATTAATCCCCACATTGGTCCACGCCCCGAAATCACTCCCAACCCCCATGATCCCCCGGACGTTGACCGCCGTCAGGGGGGGAGGGGCCGGAGGAATGGTGCCGGCAAAGTCAGGGTGCTCAAGCACGATATTCTGCCCCTGCAGTGACAGGTTCCGCGCTCCCGCCGAATCGAGGCCCTGAACCACAGACACATTGTTCAGCCTGCTGCGGTTCATATCAATGTTCGTGTTCATCCGGTTGAACTCGGGATTCCCCGCCACCTCATCCCGGTACAGGAACGGCGCCCCAAGATCCGTCGTCGCAAACATCGTCCCCGTAATGATATCCCCCGCAGCCATGGGGATCACGCCATCAAAATCAGCCACGTCACGCGTCCAGCCACCCCACGCCCCCCGGATTATTGCCGGATTGTCGCTGTAGATCGTTCCCGAGTCAGCCCCCGTCATTCCCACGATTCGCGCCGCGCGCAGATCGTCCACAGGGATCGTCGCTCCCGTAGAGGCCACAAAGGTCTCCACGCTCGTGCCGTCATGGCGCACCAGTACCTGATACCGCTGGCCCAGAGGGTTCCTGTCCGTGACATTGGCAGAGAGGAACGCGGGCTGAAGCTCGGGCATCGGGGTCGAGGTGTCGTTGATGACCCCGATGATGTGCCACTGATTCGGGCCCAGCTGCTGGATGATTCGCGGCCGCTCGGCCTGCGAGTACCGGTTCGCAGCCTCGGCAATGGCCTTGGTCTGCCGGGCTACAGCCTGGTCCTGAAGCTGCTGGTTCATGCCGCCTATCAGGCGCCACACGCCGGCAAACAGAACGCCAAGTACAGCGAGGCCGATGGCAAGCTCGACCATCGTAAAGCCGCGGCGGGATGATAAATGTCTGCGTAATCTGTACATCGGTCAGTCCTCCGGACGGACCCTGAACCAGGATCCTTTGATTATGGACAGGAAATGGTGAAGAATTTACCAGGATGGAATGCTGGACATTGCAGCAGGAATCCGGAAATTAAAACCCCCCGGGGATATTCCTCCACATTTTTGCCATGTCGCTGTGCTGCCCTGCCGCCATGAAAAATTCTTTCCGTCTCCCTGCCCTTCTGGCCCTCGTCTGCCTGACCTTCGCTGCAGGTCCCGGACAGGCCGCCGAGAAAATCCTGGCCGTGGTCAACGAGGATGCCATCACCCAGGGCGATGTCCAGCGGCGCATGATCCTGTCCATGGCCAACACAGGTCTTCCCGATACCCCTGAGGTGCAGCAGAAACTGGGGCCCCAGGTACTGCGCTCGCTGATTGACGAAACCCTGCAGATGCAGGAGGCCACGCGCCTGAAAATCACCGTTTCGGACGAGGAGATCGCGGGCGCCATGGCCCAGATCGCAAAACAGAATAATATCGAGCCGGACCAGCTGGAGGCTTTCCTGGACCACAAGGGCGTTCCCGTCTCCTCCATGAAGACCCAGATCAGGGCCAATATCTCGTGGGCCAAGGTGGCCCAGCGCCGCCTGCGTCCTGCCATCCAGATCGGCGAGAACGAGATCGACGCAGAGCTGGAGCGCCTGAAAGCCAATGTGGGCAAGACCGAATACCTGGTCAGCGAGATCCTGCTGCCCGTGGACAATCCGGACCAGGAGGAGGAAGTCCAGCTCCTGGCAGACCGGCTGGTGAAACAGATCAGCCAGGGGGCCAGCTTTCCGGCCATGGCGCGCCAATTCTCCCAGTCCTCGGGCGCAGCATCGGGGGGCAGCATGGGCTGGATCCAGCCCGGCCAGCTTTCAGAGGAACTGGACCGGTTCCTGGTTTCAGGCCAGAAAGGCATGATCAGCAAACCCATCCGGGATGCCGGTGGGTATCATATCCTGGCGATCGTGGACCAGCGGGTGGTGCTGGGCGCGGATCCGTCGCAGACGACCCTGAAACTGCGGCAACTGTTCCTGCCTTTCAGCCTGGTGGACGGCGCTGGAGACAAAACAGGGGCCATGAAGAAAAAGGTCGAGGATCTGACAGCCATCCTCAAAAGCTGTGATGATATGCTGGCCCAGGCCCCGAATTATCCCCATCCCCTGTCCGGCGACCCCGGAGAGGTGCGCCTGGATCAGCTTCCCCCCGTCATGGCCCAGGCCCTGTCAGGGCTGGAACCCGGGAAACCCTCCCCGCCCCTGGTCAATAAAGAAGGCGCCCTGATCATGATGATCTGTGAAAAAAACGCGCCGGAAGTCGCCCTGCCCTCGCGCGAACAGATCTCGTACGACCTGTCAGGCAAACGGATGGCCATGCTTCAGCGCCGGCTTCTGCGGGACCTGCGCCAGGCAGCCTTTATTGATATCCGCGCGTGACAGACGCTGATCATCCCCCTCGCAGAACCCGCTGCGGCGAGTCGAATGCCAGGAACGAGGAGCACAGGACCGGAGTGTACACAAACGTACATGAGGATCCGCGCACCGCAGTGACGCAGCAGTCAACCGCTGCAGTCAGGGTTATGGACGCCATTGATCAACTCCCTGCTTTGCGGGATGTGATCGCCCGGTTTGACCTGGGTGCCCGCAAGACCCTCGGCCAGCATTTCCTGCTGGATCTGAACCTGACCGCCCGCATCGCCCGCGGTGCCGGCGAACTGGAAGGCGTTACGGTGGTCGAGGTAGGCCCTGGTCCGGGCGGCCTGACCCGGGCCCTTTTGCAGACGCAGGCCAGGCATGTTGTGGCCATTGAACGCGACTCCCGCTTCATCAGCGCCCTGGCCGACCTGTCTGCAGCCGCTGCCGGACGCCTGACACTGCTTGAGGCCGACGCGCTGGATGTGAATTTCGAGGCCATTGCTCCGGCTCCGCGGGCGGTTGTGGCCAACCTGCCCTATAATGTGGCCACGCCCCTGCTGGTGGGCTGGCTGCGCAACATCCACGCCTGGGCCAGCCTGACCATTATGGTCCAGAAAGAAGTGGCGGAGAGAATCTGCGCGCCGCCACACACAAAGGCCCGCGGCCGCCTGTCTGTCATGAGCCAGTGGCGCACCGTGCCCCGCATCCTGTTCCAGGTGCCAGCCCGGGCTTTTACCCCACCTCCGAAGGTAGATTCAGCCATTGTCCATCTGGTCCCGCGGAATATGCCGCAGAATGAAGCTGTGTCCTGGGATATCATGGAGCGTCTGGTGGCCGCAGCCTTTGGCCAGCGGCGCAAGATGCTGCGCGCCAGCCTGCGGTCCCTGATTCCCGACACGGAATCCTTCCTGCAGCCGGCCGGCATTGATCCGCAGGCCCGGGCAGAAACCCTGGAGGTGGAGGATTTTGTGCGCCTGGCCAAGGCATATCATGCTGAACCCACGTGTTTTCAGGGACCGGGCGGGGATGTTTGACTCCTGTCCGGATCTGGCCCATTGTCAGGGATCGCCCGAGGGCAAAAATCGATCCATATTCTGGTATTTACTTTCATCGCCGTCCCCTATGGTGGGGATGGTTGATATACAGTGAAAATCAAGGGGAGACACAAGGCATGAGCTGGACAGAAGAGCGTATCAAGACCCTGCGGGACCTGTGGGCCAGGGGATGCAGCGCCAGTGACATTGCCAGGACCCTGGGAAAGGTCAGCCGCAACGCCGTCATCGGCAAGGCCCACCGCCTGGGACTGTCCGGCCGCCCCTCCCCCATCCGCAAGACAAAGGCTGAAAAGCCTGTTGTGAAGGCCCCGGCAGGCAACGGAGCCACCATCCTGACCCTGAACGACCGCATGTGCAAATGGCCCGAAGGCGACCCGCGCGAGGCCGGCTTCCATTTCTGCGGCAAGGCCTCCCACCCCGGCCTTCCCTATTGCCGGGAACACGCCCAGATGGCCTATCAGCCCGCCCGCCGCAGGGACGACAAAAACCGGGCAGCCTGAAAACGGCCGGAAAAGGCTTCCCGTGGCCCGCATACTGACCTCTCCCGCTCCCCTGCATGATGCTGGCAGCCGGTCCCTCTTCCTGGGTGGCTCCATTGAAATGGGCCAGGCGGCTGACTGGCAAACAGAACTCATTTGCCGGCTGGGGGATCTTGATATCACAATCCTGAATCCGCGCCGGAAATTCTGGGATCCGGCGTGGGTCAACAGCGCTGACAACCCCCATTTCCATGCGCAGGTGACCTGGGAACTGACAGCCCTGGAAAAAGCAGCGCTTGCTATTTTCTGTTTTGACCCGAAAACCCTGTCGCCTGTTTCCTTGCTGGAGCTGGGCCGGTTTGGCCACAAGGCCACGGTGTTATGCCCGCCAGGCTTCTGGCGCAAGGCCAACGTGGATATATATTGCCAGCGATACGGTATTCCCGTGTGTGAAAATCTGGAAAACCTGGCGGAGAAGGTCAGGCTGCACTTCATACCTCAGGGAACAGCTCCCGGCCACCCGGCCAGCCCCATGTGAAGAACCAGAAGAACCTCTCCCAGCGCCATGACCGGAATGATCCTGGTCCCCTGCTTCCACAGAAGCAGGACCATGGACAGCAGCAGAAATATACTCATCAGTGTCACAATACTGTGAATCTGGTCCATAGCCTGGTTCTCCCCGTCCGGAAACTGTACAACGGGACAACAGCATGGACAGGAAATCAGCCCACGCAACAATCAGGTGATGTCCTAAAGCACCGCCAGCTCTCCCACCGGATCATTCCAGCCCCTCACGAAATACACAGAAAAGAAAAAACCGCACCCCCGGATGGAGATGCGGCTTTCTTCTTCGGGCCTGAACCGGCGGTTTATTATGGCGACAGAACACCTTCTGGCAGTCCATGCCTCTCTGCCACTTTCATACGGGGAGCAATATAGTTCTTTCTGGTCCAGGCAAAGACCGGATCCTCGATCCCCGGCGGCGTCTGGCCCGAAAGGATCGTCAGGGACAGCAGGGCATGTCCCCATTCTGAATCCGTCACATTATCCCTACTGAAAGTGTCCCTGACCTGATTGATGGCTGCCTGCTGTTCAGGCGTCAGGCCCAGAGGCTGAAGGCCTCTGGCGAGATCCTTCATCTGATCATTATTCAGTCCGGCCTGGGCGAAGCGGGTCATACGGATCAGGTCCAGGGCAGCGAGAACAGACCACACCTGACTGTTTTTGCCGGCGCCGGCTGCATAGGATGCCGAAGCCAGGGGAGTCAGATCGACCAGCCACGACGTTCCTGAATCGTGGTTCAGGGCGGGAAACACGATCCCTCCCTTGCCCTGGGCCCGGAGCGAGATCGCAAAGTTCAGGGCCTGCGCCGCCCGTTTCAGAACTTCCACAGAAGTTACGGGCGGCGGCTTGTCACAGGTCCAGGCGCCCATGGCGTTGAAAAGCGTCTTGTAGATTTCCGGATCGTGGGGCGCGGACCAGCGCTGGTCCGGCACTCCGGCATGATCGGCCAGAACCTGGGGCAGATTGTTGGGAACCGTCTCACCCGTGTTCGGTGTCCGGGTCTGGGGCAGCCCGGGATGAATCACCACAATCGATTCCCAAGATGAAAGGGGCTGGTTATGCCAGATTTTATAGCATCCAAATCCCTGGCGGAAAACCCTGACCATCTTGTACATTTCTTCGGCATTAACCGTGACCACGACATCAGAAGGTTCCTGGCCCGTTTTCCTCCAGACATCATCCCTGACCACATGCACAGCGAATTTCCGCATAACCTCCAGACCGGCGTTCACCGCTGGCGTATCTGTCCTGCCTGCATGCAGATCGGCGGCGGCCTGCTCCAGAATATCCGGCCTAAGGAAATTGTCCTTGTCATCGCGGGAAGCGGGCATATTGGCAGCCGAAACGTCCGTCTTGACGACGCCCCACATCTGGCCCACGTCCTGGACCTGTTCTTCCGTGTTGAGGACAGACCCCGGCTGGAATGGAAACCTTTCTTCAGACTGCGGGGCCTGGTACGGCTGCTGGCCTTCGTCGCCACAGGCCGCGGCCCCGACGGCAACACCCGCTGTCAGCGCAAGGGCTTTCAGCTTTCCTGATACGTTCTGGAATACCGCCATGTCCTGTGCTCCTGCTGTCCGGACCTGATAAACTTCCACAGGCAATTTACGATGAAAGTAATTCCCGGGCAAATTTTTCCTTGCGGCTACCACGCTCCCACCCGGTTCCGGAACACATTGACAGAACCCTGCCGCAGGGGGTAACTCCAGCGGCCATGGAGACTTCCCTGCAGACAGTCCGCCCTGCCGCTGTCACATCAGGCCCCGGCCTGTTCCTGCGCTCGCTGGCCTTCAACATTGCGTTTTTCAGCCTGACCACCGTCTGCTGTGCCCTGCTGATCCTGACCCTGCCCCTGCCCCGGCGTTGCGTCATATGGGGCATTGAGACCTACGAGCGCATGCTGGACTGGCTGGAGCGCAAAATCATCCGGCTGGACTATACGGTCTCCGGCCTTGAGCATATCCCGCAGGGGCCGTTCCTGCTGGCCGCCAAGCATCAGTCGGCCTGGGAAACCATGAAGTTGCACCTGCTGCTGCGCGACCCGGCTGTTGTGCTGAAGCGGGAGCTGATGCTGATCCCCCTGTGGGGCTGGCTGGCCGCCAGGGCCGGGATGATCTCCGTTCACCGCAACAAAAGGGGCCGGACCATCCCCTCCCTGATCCGCGGGGCAAAAAAAGTGGCGGCAGAGGGACGGCCCATTGTGATCTTCCCCCAGGGGACACGCGTGGCGCCGGGGGATCACAGGCCCTATAAAATCGGCATCGGCATTCTGTACCAGGAACTGGGCCTGCCTGTCGTGCCCATGGCCCTCAACTCCGGCCTGTTCTGGCCCCGGCACAGCTTTATCAAACAGCCGGGGACCGTGACGGTACAGTTCCTGCCGCCCATGCCGCCCGGCCTGACAGCGGAAGAACTGGTGAAAAAACTCCAGGACACTCTGGAAACCGCCTCGGACAGGTTGTTGTCATAATTTCTTTCTGCAACTATTTATAACTCTTATCATGCCCTGGAAAACCTATGGAGATTTACAATGACACAATACACTGCCCTGAGTGGCATTCCGCATGAGATTCTCGTCATCCTCTCTGCTACCTGGAAAGCAGAAGCGGGCGCGAATGGTTCATGGGCGCTGGTCTCGTAACAGGCCTTAGTCAAATTGCAAAACTGGAACCACTTGAAAAAGCCCTGGGCAGCCAAAAAATCGCGTATTCCAGCGCACAGTATGGACAATCCGCATACAAGGTAAAGATCGACGGGACCAGGGCAAGACCTGATAAGCCAGGGGTTACGGATATCCCTGAACCGGAAAAAATGGATGATATCGACAGGATCCACTCCATGGCCAGGGATGTTCTTGCAGCAACAAGTCCGTGGACGGGTCTTCTGGCAGCAGGTTCATGGGGCAAACAGGACTATGTCCTGAGCCTTGACCTCCGCCAATACGGGAATCCTCTCCTTGTCCGTGCCGTAACCGGAGCCTTGCGCATGTACAATCTGCGTTCCCGGGCAGAAGACGGCATCATCCGGATAGGCGGCGTTCTGGAGCACCATCGACCGGCAACCAGAACCCTGGAAAGTGAATCGTCCGATGCCATCAAAAAGGTTTTTGGGCCCCTGGGGATCAGTATCGACTTCGCCGCCCATCCAGTACCTCCCAGAGTGCCTGGTGCCTGAACACTGCCTCATGCATCCCGTGACGGCACTGTCAGGCTCTTCCTGAAACTATTTTCAGCCCTTATTCTTGCCTCCTGAAGATATCGAGGAGGTATTCATGCTGTATAATTTCCGGGCCTGGGACGAAGTTTCTGATTCAGTTCTGAGAATTCTGGGCACACGCTGGGATCTGGAAGCGGATGGAGTGAATGGGCCAGAGGAAGCGGACAGACCGGAGGAAATAGATAAATGGTCATTGCGTGCCAGAACGGCTGCGATGTCTGATGAAACCGTGGAGGATCTGCGCACAGCTCTGAAGATCCATGGCATGACCCCAGCCACGCCCAAAATGCAGGGCAGGCATTCTGAGGAAAAGAAACGCAAAGCCCTGGCTTTGCTGGGCACGTCTCCAAGACCTGCTGCTGGATCGGATCACCTTTGGCTGGGAACAGACAAGCCACAGCTATCCCCCCGGGATGATCTGGACACGCTGTGGGCCATGATGCTGGGCCTCCTGGGCCTTGAAAAAGGATGGACCATAACGGGTCTCGCAGCAACTGAAGGCACAGGACAGAATTCCAGTCTGTTCGAGCTCAGACTTGACCTCAGCCGGCATACAGACCCGAAAATCCCGGCCGCCGTCCTGGGAACGCTGAAGAACTGTGGGCTTGCGGCAGAAATATCCGGTGGAATCATTTCCATCTCAGGCTCTGCCTCTCCCAATGACAGATTTTCTCCCGGTACTCATGCCCATCGGATCAACAGGGTTTTCTCTGCAGCTGGGCTGGAGCCGCGCCCCGTCCAGGGCAAGCTGGATATTCCCCACATCGAGCCGGAAATACCACCCGGCCACAGGGGCAAACGGAAATCCGGAACTCCCCGCCCAACCGGGACTCGCCGCCCAAGACGTCCTGCAGCATAGGAAAAACCCCACTGGATTTTTCCGGACAGGGTTCTAGAATACCGGCACAGTCAATTCTGTCCCGAAGGATTCCGGAAATGTCCCAGCCTGCCTCCCTGCCCAAACGCCGCATGGGTCTGAAATTCCTGCAGATCATCGCCATATCGGCCTGTCTGGGGATCGTCCTGTTTGTCATTTGCCTGCTGGCCTGGGAACGCAGCGGCCGGCAGGAAGAAGCCCTGCAGTCCGTCACCCGCGGCTGGGGCGGCGTCCAGACCTTGGCCGGACCGGCGCTGGCCATCCCCTATACCCTGGCCGAGGTGGGCCTGGACCAGAACAACAAGCCCCGGACGACCTGGAAGACCCGCATGATCCTGATGACCCCGGACGAGGTGTCTGTTGATGCGGCACTGGCTCCCGAAAAGCGTCCCCTGGGCATCTATGAGGCCCTGGTGTACACAGCCGACATTTCCATAAAAGGCCGCTTCACCCCTCCCGATCTCTCATCCAGCGGCATCCGGGAAAAGGATGTGCGCTGGGACGAGGCTTTTATTGTCCTCCCCATCGCGGACACCGTCGGGCTGACGGAATCGCCGACCCTTGCCCTGAACGGCGGAAAACCGGAAACCATGGCGCCGGGCCTGCACCGGATGAGCAACTACAATTCAAAGGGAGTTCACATCCAGACCCGGGGAGGTTTTGAGGGCAAACCCCAGGAGTTCTCCCTGCGCCTGAAGCTGCGGGGCAGCGAGGCCCTGTACTTCCAGCCCGTGGGCCGGAAAATGGGCATGACCCTGTCCACCCCCTGGTCCAGCGTCAGCGCCGTGGGCCAGTTCCTGCCCCTGTCCCTTGAAACAGGTGAAAAGGGAAGCCGGGCTACATGGTTCATTCCCTCCGTGGCGCACGGTTCTGCCGTCGCCTGGACCGCCGATGAGGGAAGCAGCATTTTCGAGAATTTTCCCGACTCCCGCTACAGCATCGGCAAGGATTCAGCCTGGCTGGGACAGGTCGTCGGCCTGCGGCTGTGGGCCGGGGTGGACAGCTATGACTCCGTGGTCCGCTCCCTCAAGTACGGGATCCTGTTCGTGGGTCTGACCCTGCTGGTCCTGTTCCTGTTCGAGGTGGTCTCCCGCCTGCGCCTGCACTGGACCCAGTACACCCTGGTGGGGCTGGCCGTCTGCCTTTTCTATCTGATGCTGCTGTCCCTGTCCGAGCACTTTGCCTTCGGCCTGTCGTATCTGGCTGCGGCTTCCGGCATCACGGCCATGGTGACCCTGTACGCCATCAGCGTGCTGGGCCAGCGGCGCCGGGCGGGCGTCCTGCTGTTCCTGCTGGTGGCCCTGTACACCCTGTTCTATCTGATCCTGAAGCAGGAAGACTATGCCCTGCTGATGGGCTCGGGCCTGCTGTTCGTTGCGCTGGCCGCCACCATGTATCTGACCCGGCGCATCGACTGGTTCGATGACGCGCCGGAGAAACCTGCCCTGAGGTAGCCGATGGTCCAGATCAATCTTCCCGAAAACAGCAGGATCGAACCGGGCCGCCAGATCAGCGCGGTGGGGCCGGAGGCGAAACGCACCCGGAACTTCCGGATCTACCGCTGGAGCCCGGACGACGGGAAAAAACCCAGGATCGATACCTATACAATTGACCTGGACAAATGCGGTCCCATGGTGCTGGACGCCCTGATCCACATCAAGAACGATGTGGATTCCACCCTGACCTTCCGCCGCTCGTGCCGCGAGGGGATCTGCGGCTCCTGTTCCATGAACATTGACGGCGAGAACACGCTGGCCTGCCTCAAACACATGGACGACGTGAAGGGGGATGTGCGCATCTATCCCCTGCCCCACATGAAGGTGGTGAAGGACCTGGTACCCGATCTGAACCAGATCTATGCCCAGTATGCGTCCATCAGGCCCTGGCTGCAGTCGGAATCCCCCGCCCCCTCGCGCGAGAGGCTCCAAAGCCCGCAGGAGCGGGAAAAGCTGGATGGCTTGTATGAATGCATCCTGTGCTTCTGCTGCTCGACCTCGTGCCCCAGCTACTGGTGGAACGGGGACAAGTATCTGGGGCCGGCCGTGCTGCTGCAGGCCTACCGCTGGATTGCCGACAGCCGGGACGAGGCGACAGGGGAGCGTCTGGATGATCTGGAAGACCCCTTCCGCCTGTACCGCTGCCACACCATCATGAACTGCACCCGCACATGCCCCAAGGGCCTGAACCCCGCAAAGGCCATCGCGGAAATCAAGAAACTGATGGTCACCCGCCAGGCGGGATAAACTGCCCTTAATCTTCCCTTAAGACAGTTCTCCTACCATGTTGTGGCAGACCCCGGAACGGGTTCCAGAAACAGCAGCGCGGAGACTGTGATGAAAATACAGCTGAATCCGGGGAAAATACAGACAGCACGTTCGGAAGCCGGGACCCTGAGAATAACAGGCCCTGCTGCACATATCGGTGCGGTCACCGCAGGGTTACATGCTGAGGACATACCATGTTTCCGCCTTCCCGATAAAATCGGGGGAGGTGTCTCAATCATGTCCCCTGATGAGCCAAGAGCTGTGCAGGCCCTGCACAAATCGGGCACCGTAAGATCAGGAATGCCTGTTGAGGGGGGCGCCATACTGACCGTTACCCTTCCCCCTGTGGAAGTAACAAAGCTGGAAAATGGCAGCCTGAAATTCAGTGGTTCTGCATACTCCATGGGTGCGGTGCAGCGAGTACTGACAGACAAGGGTATTCCCCTGGAAAATAAATCCCCCAGGGGAACTTCCTCCCGGGTTTCTTTTGATATTTCCGGAACAGAGCATGTCCGTGAGCATGTTCGCATTGCCATCGATGAGCTTAAGAAAAGCAAGCTCATCTCCGGGGGTGATGCCAGAAAACTTGCCACACCCCGGGAAGCCCACATCAAAACCCATGTAGGCCCAGCTCCAGCTCCCCATGCCAAAGCATAAACCACTCCCACATGTCATCCTGAGCAAAGCATCCTGAAAGAATGCGCAGCCGAAGAGCCTGCCCCGGACCTGATCCGGCGATCTCTCTTCAGAAAGAGAGCCCTCCACTCGCTCTGCCCGGTCGGGATGACAACAATGGGTTTTCTATCACCCGGCCCGCGGTTGCTGCCCGGCGGGAACTGGAACCGCTTCCTGTTCCTGCAGTAACACAGCCCGGGTCGCCGCAATGCGCGCCACGTGCACGTGGTATTCCGTGGACGGGACGGACAGGCTGTCGATCCCCAGGCTGCACAGAAACTCCACAGCCTCAGGGTTCGTAGCCTGGTGACCGCAGAAACTGATCTCGATTTCCGGATTGGCATATCTGGCCTCTGCCACGATCTGCCGGATGCGCTTCCGCACTTCCGGCACCAGCTCCACCTCGGGGTCCACGCCGCCGTTGGCCGCCTTCCATGCTTCCAGCGCCGTGCGGTCATACCGGGACAGCTTCAGAACCTCGAACGTCAGGTCATTGCCACCAATGCTGATGCCCTTGCACATCCGGGCAATTTCGCGGACCACGACAGGCTCCGAGGCCGCCACGGTCTCCACCATGCTGCGAAAGCCATACAGGTCCTGCATCCCGTGTTTTTCCGCCACTTCCCGGGTCAGATCCCGCGCCCAGGCCAGCTCCTCCACCGTGCAGACCGTGGGCACCATGATGTGCAGCGGACCGCTGAAACCGGTGTTTTTGTTTTGGACAGCCCTGAAAAGTCTGTCCAGCTGCAATTCATAGATATTGAGGGCAGATTCCAGCGCCATGGCCAGCTGCACACCCCACAACTGGCCGTCTTTCAGGCTGAAAGCAGCCCTGAACTGCTGCAGCTGTTCCGCCGACAGAATTTCCGGTAACCCCAGATCCAGAAGGCGAACCGTGACCGGGAGATTCCCGCTGGCCCTCAGGATTTCCGTGCAGCTTCGGGAAAACCATGGACCGATCCGGGAAAACCACTTGCTGATAATCATACTCCAGTGGTGACCGCATTCTTTGGCAGAGAGAATTTCCAGAAGATCCTCCCATGGGCAGTCCTTCACCAGAATACCCTCTGTACGTACAAGCCCCATTCCATCTGATTTTCCTGCAATAACCGCCTGGGCAGCATGGTCAATATTGACCAGGATTTTCGGCACTTTTCGTGCGGTTCTGGTTTCCACTGCCACACGTGACAGGCGGGCAACGCTTTCCTGCCGCCGCTGTACCGAGCCCGTATCCAGAATTCCCTTGTAGATACGGGGCGGCCATAGGGTGACAGGATCACCGGCACGGCCCAGAACATGGATTTTCGAATAACGATTGGCTGTATTCCGTTTTGCCCTGTCGACTGCCCCGGCAAACAGGGTTCCTCCGGCTTCTGGACCTGTCCAGGCTTCAAAACCTTCATACTGGGCCGTTACCCCTGTCATGCCCAGACCGGCAAGTTCATGACGGGCATGGGACAGCCTCTGCCCCGGGATGATAACGCCTTTAATCCTGCTATCCAGTGGAATACGATATGATGCGTTATCATGCCTGACCAGAATGGCCGGCTTTCCTTCTGCCACCAAGGCATCCACTTGTTCCTGTGTAAAGGCCAGATAACCCGCACACGGCATACCGACAAATGCGCCGAATACGTCCGGCCAGGCCTCCAGGGGTGTTCCTGATTCCTGCACAGGTGCATCTGGTGACAGTCTGGCGGGATTCAGCCGGCGCAGAACCTCCCGGGGGCTGAGTGTGCCGGCGTCCAGCGCCGCACAGGCTTCTTCAGGGGACAAAAGGGCTTCAGTCATGGCGCGGGTCCTCTGTTGAATCACAACAGGCATAGCACCGGGATATGCAAGTAAAAGCCCTGCACCCCCTCTCCCGCAGAAGATGTCACCCCCCCCTTCGACAGGCTCAGGGTGAGGGCTCACGAAACCCCGAAAATCCTCATCCTGAGCCTGTCGAAGGATAGAGGATTTTCGCAGGACAAGGTAATTCCTACTCCTCCAGCAACCCCAGCAGGTCCCGCAGATCGTCCGGGTACGGACTGGTGAACTGGAGCGTTTCGCCGGTCGCGGGGTGTTCGAACTTAAGGGCCACGGCGTGCAGGGCCTGGCGGGGGAAATCCATCACAGCTTTCTGCACTGTGACAGGCCAGCCCTTCATTCCGGTCTCTGAAATGCGCCCGTACAGCGGATCCCCTGCCAGGGGATGGCCGATGGAGGTCATGTGGACGCGGATCTGGTGCGTCCGGCCCGTCAGCAGCGTGCATTCCACCAGGGAAAAAGCCCTCCCGAAAACCCGCAGGGTCCGGTACAGCGTCGCGGCCGGTTTGCCGCCGTGGTTCACCACCGCCATCTTTTTCCGGTGGACCGGGTGGCGGCCGATAGCCCCCTCGATCCTGCCGCTGGCCGGCGCAGGAATGCCCTGGACCAGCGCATGATAGGTGCGGCTGATGGTCCGGCCGCCGAACTGGCCGGACAGGGCCTGGTGCGCCGCGTCGGTCTTGGCCACCACCATCAGGCCGCTGGTGTCCTTGTCCAGGCGGTGAACGATCCCGGGCCTTTTCACCCCGCCGATGCCGGACAGGCTGTCCCCGCAGTGGTGCAGCAAGGCGTTGACCAGCGTGCTGTCCGCATTCCCTGCGGCCGGATGGACAACCAGCCCCGGGGGCTTGTCGATCACCAGCAGGTGCTCATCCTCGTACACAATCTTCAGGGGGATATCCTGGGCCTGCGGAACTGCGGCTTCGGGCGGGGGCACAGTGACCTCGAACACCTGGTCCTGTTTGACCCGGTACGACGCATCCACTATGGTCTGTCCGTCCAGACGGACATGGCCTTTTTCTATCAGCGTTTTCAGGCGGGAACGGGACAGATCCGGGACAAGATCCGCAAGAACCCTGTCCAGACGCTGTCCGGCCTGGTCCAGGGTGAGAACACCGCGGGAGACCGTGCCAGGATCAAGGGAGTCTTCTGATGACATGGAGGCCATTATGAACCCGAAACTGCTCCGCGCAGTCAAGATTTTCAATATTGCCTGCGGACTCCTGATCGTGGCCAGCCTTGTGGTCATCGGGGTCGAGCTGTACCGGCGCACCAGCCGCCCCTCGGCCCCTGCGGCCTCCCCGACCCTGGGCGCGCTTCAGGCCCCGGCCGCCATTGCCCTGGACCTTCCCGCCGGAACAAGGCTGGGAGAACCCGCCCTGTCCGGCGGGCGCATTGTGGTCCGCGCCACCACTCCGGCCGGAGAGGATGCCCTGTATCTGCTGGATGCCGCTGACGGAAAGATCCTGGCGGTTGTAAAACCTGGGCCGGACAGGTTCACGGAACGCCAGCCGTAATAACTCCCGGACGGGGCGTCTGCATCTGCGCCTTTGCCACCGTGCTGACCGGCACCAGGCGGATCCCCTTCCCTTCCAGTCCGGGCAGCCAGGCGGACAGCGCCGCCAGGGTCACGTCGTGCGGATGCCCGATGCCCACGGCAAACCCCTTGCGCCGGGCCAGCTGCTCCAGGGTCTGCAGCTGCCGGGCCACAAAGGCCGGCGAGATTTCATGGTCAATAAAGACATCCCGGTCGAGAACGGGCATGTCAGGGCTGAAGCTGACCAGCCGTGAGGCCGCGCGGGATGTCGTGCGGGAATCCACGAACAGCAGTCCGCGACGGCGCGCCTCGGCCGTCACCAGGCCCATCAGGCGGCGGTTGGCCGTAAAGCGGCTTCCCATATGGTTGTTGAATCCCACATACCCGTCGAAGGCCGCCAGCGCCTGGTCCAGCCGCTGCAGCACCGCGACGTCGGACAGGGAGGTGAGCAGCGCCCCGGGTCCCGGATCCTCGCTGGCGCTTTCCGGCTCCATGGGCACATGGACCATCAGCTCGTGCCCGCGGCGGCGCGCCTCGGCCGTCACCTCCGGCAGATTATGGCCATAGGGCAGGAATGCCAGGGTCAGGGGACCGGGCAGCGCCAGGGTGCGCCGGGTGCGCTTCCGGTCCACGCCCAGATCGTCAATGATCAGCACGATCATGGGATCTGCTGAAGGCGCCACATCCAGGGCGTTGCGGATCCACGCCGGCTCTCCCCCTGTCCATGTCCGGCGATCCGGCAGGGCGGGAAAGGATGCGGGAGTCAGCCGCGGCGCTTCCGGCCGGGGCAGGATTTTTTCCATCTGCGCCGCAATCAGGGGACGGATCAGCTCTTCCAGCGGCTGCGTCGGCCGGGACATTCCAGGCCCCGGCGCCTGGTGCACCCAGGCAGTTACCAGCGGCGGCGGCGCTGCCTGGATATCAACCTGCCGCACAGGCCCCCGGACAACCGCCGGCATAACAGGCTGTACCTGCGGCTTTTGCGGCCACAGCACAGCCAGAGCTGCGCACAGG
>JALYJY010000030.1 GCA_030775045.1 Pseudomonadota bacterium
GGCCACGGATCTGGAAGTGGTGGACGGCATCCTGACCGGACGCATGGACGGCGGAAACTGCGTGCGCCAGGAAAAGGCCCGGCGGGTCAGGGCGTTTCTGGAGCAGCATGGGCCTTTTGACGAGACCTGGGGCTATGGCAACCGGCCCCACGATATCCCCATGCTGGACCTTCTGGATCACCGGATTATTGTGTAGGGAGAACAACCGTGACTGTCTTTATAGTCTATGTCACCACATCCGGCTTTGCCCAGGCAGAGACTCTCGGCAAAACCCTGATCCAGGAAAAACTGGCGGCCTGCGCCAATATCACAGAGGGCATGACCACGATCTATCCCTGGAAAGGAAAAATGGAACAGCAGCAGGAGGCCGTCCTCCTGCTCAAGACACATGAAAAACTTCTTGAGCGGCTGCGCCAGCGGATCAGGGAGCTTCATTCTTACGAAACGCCCTGTATCATGGCATGGCCTGTTCCCTTTGTTGACAGGGATTATGCCGCCTGGCTTGAAGACTCAGTCACAGGACAAACCCCATGACCGTGAAATACGAATACGGGATCGCAGCTGATGGCAGTGTCGGACTGCAGGTCGTTCCCGCCCCTTCTCCCTCCGACCCGCAGGATGTTTTTCACACCGGCCACCGCCCGCTGGCCATTATGGGCCTCGGCAAATCGGGGCTGGCCACGGCCCGTGCCCTGATCACCCGGGGCCAGTCTGTCTGCGCCTGGGACGACACACCGGAGAAAAGGGATGAGGCTGCAAAAGCCGGCATTCCCATCGTGGATCTGACCGCCGCCCCGCTGGACGGTTTCGCGGCGCTGGTCCTCTCCCCCGGCATTCCGCACACCTGGCCCCGGCCGCACCCGGTCGCCGCGCGGGCAAAGCAGGCTGGCCTGTCCATCATAGGCGACATCGAGCTTCTGGCCCGCGCCAATACCCACATCCATTATATCGGCATCACGGGCACCAACGGAAAATCCACCACCACGGCCCTGATCGGCCATATCCTGAAAGAAGCAGGCCAGAGTGTCTCCACCGGCGGCAATCTGGGTTATCCGGTGCTGGAATTGCCGGTACCGGAGCAGGACGGATTCTATGTGCTGGAGCTGTCGTCCTACCAGCTGGAGCTGACACAGTCCCTGGTGCCGGACATCGCCATCCTGCTGAATCTCAGCTCCAACCACCTGGACCGGCACGGCGGCATGGACGGCTATATCGCCGCCAAGAAACGCATTTTCAGGGGCCAGAAAGCCCCGCAGACAACCATCATTGGCATGGATGATCCCTGGTCCGCCGCACTGCACACCGAACTGGCCCGCACCAGCCAGGCCTGGATTGTGCCCATCTCCGCTGAAAAGCCTGTGCTGCGGGGCGTCTATGTGCTGGATGGCATGCTGTTTGACGACATGGATGGCGGGAACAAGCCTGTGCTGGACCTGTCTGGCCTCCCGGCCCTGCCCGGAAAACACAATGCCCAGAACGTGGCCGCCGCCTGGGCTGCCTGCCGGGCTGCAAAGATCGACCCGCACGCAGTGATGTCTGCCATGCGTTCGTTCTCCGGCCTCGCCCACCGGCAGCAGCGGGTGGCGCAGATCAGCGGCGTTACCTTTATCAACGACAGCAAGGCCACCACTGCGGACGCCGCCGGCAAGGCGCTGGCCTGCTACAGTCCCGTCTACTGGATTGTGGGCGGGCGCCCCAAGGAAGGCGGGTTGAGCGGCCTGGAAGGCTTCATGCCCCGCATCGCCCATGCCTTTGTGATCGGCGAGGCCGAGGAAGACTTCGCCCGCTGGCTGGAGGGCAAGGCCCCTTACACCCGCTGCGGCGACCTGAAGACCGCCACAGGCCGGGCGGCCGCCATGGCCCTTGCGGACCAGAAACCGGGGGCTACGGTCCTGCTGTCCCCCGCCTGCGCCTCGTGGGACCAGTTTTCCAGTTTCGAGGAGCGGGGAGACACCTTCGCCGCCCTGGTCCGGCACATCAGGTAATACGATTCAGGCTCTTGATTGGCCCCCCGGAACTTGTGTATAAGGCACACCCTGCCCTGCTGGGGGATCGTCTAACGGTAGGACAGCGGACTCTGACTCCGCCAGTCCAGGTTCGAATCCTGGTCCCCCAACCATCCTTCGCCCTGATGGGCTGCTACCCGGCAAGCCGAAGTTGGACTGTCAGAAAAGGATTGCTGGCTGATGCGAAATATTACTTTTCTGGTATTCTTCCTCTGCATTTCCGGCATCAGCATGTCCGCCACGGCGCGGGAGACATGGTGGACAACGCTGGACCAGGCTGTCAGTTCGCCCGCCGGGAAACAGGCGCTCCAGAGTCTGGGAAAAACCACCACATCGGCCAGCAGAACTGACATTGCAGCCGGACTGAAGGAAGCCCTGCGTGTCGGCACAGACCAGGTGGTGAAAACACTGGGCCAGGAAGGTGGGTTCAATCTCGATCCTGCCGTGCATATCCCCCTGCCCCCAGCCCTGAAGCCTGTGGACAGCGCCCTGTCGCAGATCGGCTTACGCAGCCTGACCGACGACCTGGAAACCCGCATGAACCAGGCGGCCGAGGCTGCAACGCCAAAGGCCAGACAGCTGTTCATGGACTCCATCCGCCAGATGACCATCACCGATGCCAAAGGGATCCTGACAGGTTCGAAGGACGCCGCGACACAGTACCTGCGCCGTACCATGGGGCCGGGCCTGACACAGGAGATGCAGCCCCTCATCCAGCAGGCCATGACGCAGACAGGCGTGATGCAGGTCTATGACAGCGTCATGGGCCAGTATGCCCGCATGCCTTTCATGCCGGACGTGCAGGCCAACCTGACCGACTATGTGACCGGCAAGGCGCTGGATGGCATTTTCTATTATGTGGCCCAGGAAGAGGCCGCCATCCGCACCAATCCCGCAAAACGCACCACAACCCTGCTGAAAAAGGTGTTCGGGAAGTAAGGGCGGCTTATCTATTCTTTTTCCCTGAACCCGCTGACAGGACAAGATCCAGGACAGTTTTTGCATCCAGCTTCCCGAGATCTTTGTATACGTCTTTCCGGTGGCGGATAATGGCCGCAATAACAAGCCTGTGATCTTCGTCCACAGCGTACACAATCCGGTAATCGCCGATGCGGATGCGCCAGAAGCGCTCAGCCCCTGAAAGCTTTTCCACACCCGCTGGAATAGGATTTCTGGCCAGCTTTTCGAGGCCGTTTACAATTCTTTTCTGGATGGAAAAATCCAGCCGGAGAAGATCGCGGCGGGCTGAGGGTGTCAGTGTGACCTGATACATGGGTGAGCGCGATCAGGAAATTCCCAGCTCTTTTTTCAGGTCCGCCAGGGAAACCCGCTTCCCTTTTTCCGCCAGCGCCTTCCGGGCAGCCTGAATGTCCAGAACCCTTTCCACCACGTCCAGAATGCGCAGGTCTTCCACCGACACCAAAGCTGCAACGTCCTTGCCGTGCTTTGTAATGATGGTACGCTCGCGCTGGTAAGACGCCTGGTTAAGCATGTCCGCAAAACGCTCCCGGGCCTCAACGGTTGTCAGCTTATGCATGGCGGATCCTTTCTGTATATTATGTACAGAATATACTTTTTGTACAGAATGTCAAGGATTCAGGCCTGCTCCCTTCACCCCACGCTGCCTTCCAGGCTGATGCCCACCAGTTTCTGGGCTTCGACGGCGAATTCCATGGGGAGTTCCTGGAGCACCTGCTTCACAAACCCGTTGACAATCAGGCCCACGGCATCTTCCTGCGATATGCCGCGCTGGAGACAATAGAACAGCTGGTCCTCGCTGATTTTCGCCGTGGTGGCTTCGTGTTCCACCCGCGCAGTGCGGTTTTTGCTTTCGATGTACGGGACCGTGTGGGCGCCGCATTTGTCCCCAATCAATAAACTGTCGCACTGGGTGTGGTTACGGGCACCCTCGGCCTTTGGCAGAATTTTCACCAGGCCGCGGTAGGTATTCTGCGCCTTGCCCGCGCTGATGCCCTTGGACACGATGGTGGAGCGGGTATTTTTGCCGATGTGGATCATCTTGGTGCCCGTATCGGCCTGCTGGTAATTGTTTGTGATAGCCACGGAATAGAACTCGCCCACCGAGTTGTCACCCTGCAGAATACAGCTGGGATATTTCCAGGTGATGGCCGAGCCTGTCTCCACCTGGGTCCAGCTGATCTTGCTGTTTTTGCCCCGGCACGCACCGCGCTTGGTGACGAAGTTGTAGATCCCGCCCTTCCCGTTTTCATCACCCGGATACCAGTTCTGCACCGTTGAATACTTGATCTTCGCATCGTCCAGCGCCACCAGCTCGACTACCGCCGCATGCAGCTGGTTCTCGTCCCGTTTTGGGGCCGTGCAGCCTTCCAGGTACGAGACCTGGCTGCCCTCGTCGGCAATGATCAGGGTGCGTTCGAACTGGCCCGTGTTGGCCGCGTTGATCCGGAAATAGGTGGACAGTTCCATGGGGCAGCGCACGCCTTTGGGGATGTAGACGAACGATCCATCCGTGAACACCGCGGAATTCAGCGTGGCGAAGTAGTTGTCCGACACGGGCACGACCGAGCCCAGATATTTGCGCACCAGGTCGGGATGTTTCTGCACCGCCTCGGAGATTGCGCAGAAAATGATCCCCTGCTCTTCCAGCTTGGCCTTGAACGTGGTGGCGACCGAGACGCTGTCGAACACAGCATCCACAGCCACAGCAGGCATCTTGTTTTCCGTGCCCTCTACCCCCAGCAGGATCTCCTGCTCTTTCAGCGGAATGCCCAGCTTTTCATAGGTTTTCAGAATTTCCGGGTCCACTTCGTTCAGGCTTTTGGGGCCCTTCTTCGGCGCGGCGTAGTAATAGGCATCCTGATAGTCGATGGGCGCATGATGAACGGCTGCCCATTTTGGCTCTTCCTGGGTCAGCCACAGACGGAAAGCCTTCAGCCGCCACTCCAGCAGCCACTCCGGCTCCCCCTTTTTCGCCGAGATAAACCGCACCGTATCCTCGGACAGTCCTTTGGGAGCCGTTTCGGATTCAATGTCCGTGACAAAGCCCCACTCGTACTTTTTATCGACGAATGACTGGACGTCCGGTGTTTTCGGTTGTTCTTTCATGTCCTCTAGATGGCGAATACGCCCCGGAGAGTCAAGGTAAAGGCGCTCTCGCGGCAGCAGGAGAGACCAGTTCGTCTGTCTGGATCAGAAGCCCTTTTTTCTGAAGATCGTCCCTTTTGTACCAGTAATTTGCATCTGAGCGCTCTGGTTGAAGCATGTGTTTCATGCATTCTTCCGGCGTATCATAAGGTGGCCGCCCCCCACAGAAAGCCGCCATCCAGTGCATGGCAAAGTCCGGATCCAGCTGGATATATCCCTGTTTCAGAAAGCTGTGCAGAACAGCTTCCGGAACATGTTTTTCAAGATATTTCGAGGGCCAGAAATTCCAGTGCGGATTACGGGGAAGTGGCTTCAGGACAGCCCTGAAGAAAAACTGCCTGAAAGTGGGATCCAACAGAAAAATCCTGCTTTCGTCCTCTACGGAAAAACCGGTTATCAGACCCACATGGGGATTAAAAAAGCCCGGCAGTACATGTGAAGCAACGCCCTTTCGGAACCTCCAGATCCTGCATGGCATAGGCTGCGATGCACTGGGCATGGCCACACTGGCCCTCCAGGGATCGTTGCACCGTTGCCCGCTCCCATGGATCAATGTAAATACTAATGGCTTGGTGGGTTTTCTCCAGCGTTTTGCCCACAAGCCAGGATAGAAAGGCCTCTGCCCCTGCTGCCGTGACAGACTGACCCGCGCGCAAAAGGCCGACAGCCCGCCGGACCGTATCAGGATCGGGGGTTCCCGGGCAAAGATCAGGGATATTCCGGTTTGTTTCCATGGTCTGATCCTACACCAGACTGGTGAAAGCATTTCTGCCATCAGGCCGGCCCCCGATTTGCCCGGTCCGGACGGGACGTGTATAAAGGGCCCGCAACAAGGAGAGCACCCATGAAAACAGTCCAGGTCGGCAGCGTCACTCTCGCCAACAACAGGCCGTTCGTCCTGATCGGGGGCATGAACGTGCTGGAATCAGAAACCAGCGTCATGAAGGCTGCCGAGGTCTTCGTCAACACAACCCGGAAGCTGGGCATTCCGTATATCTTCAAATCCTCGTTCGACAAGGCCAACCGGTCATCTGTCGATTCCTACCGCGGACCGGGGCTGCAGGAAGGCCTGCGCCTGCTGGAGAAGGTTAAAACCACCTTTGGCATTCCTGTCCTGACAGACATTCACGAGCCACAGCAGGCCGAGCCTGTAGCAAAGGTGGCGGATGTGCTGCAGATTCCCGCCTTCCTGTGCCGCCAGACGGATCTGGTGGCTGCCGCCGCAAAAACCGGCGCTGTGGTGCAGGTGAAAAAGGCCCAGTTCATCGGCCCGGAGCAGATGGACAACATCATCACCAAGATCGAGCATTTCGGGAATAAAAAGATCATCCTGTGCGAACGGGGCACCAGCTTTGGCTATAACAACCTGGTGGTGGACATGCTGGGCATCGATGTCATGAAAAGGTTTGAATACCCGGTGACGTTCGACGTGACCCACGCCCTGCAGATGCCCGGCGCGCTGGGCAAGGCTACCGGCGGGCGGCGCGAACAGACCCTGCCGCTGGCCCTGTCCGCCATGGCACAGGGAATCGCCGGCCTGTTCCTGGAAGCGCACGAAAATCCGGACAAGGCCCTGTGCGACGGCCCATCAGCCCTGCCACTGGCCCAGCTGGAGACTTTCCTGACAAAGATCAAGAAACTGGATGACGTAGCCAAGAGTTTGATGGGGTAAGGCTCAGGACGGCCGCACCACGGGCAGCCACAAGACGTCTTCGATCTTCTGAGCGCCTGAGGCCAGCATGGCCAGGCGGTCAAACCCCAGGGCGATCCCTGAACTTTCGGGCAGGCCGTGCTCCAGCGCCGCCATGAAATCCGCATCTACAGGGTAACGCACTCCGTACAGCCGCTCCTTCAGGGCCATGTCGGCCTCGAACCGGGACCGCTGGACGACCGGATCCGTGAGTTCGCCAAAAGCATTGGCCAGCTCCAGCCCGCAGACGTACAGCTCGAACCGCTCGGCCACACGGGGATCCCCGGGCTTTGGTCGGGACAGCGCCGCCATGGACACAGGGTATTCCGTCAGAAAGACAGGCCTGTCCGCACCCAGATGCGGTTCAATCTTCTCCAGGCTGATACGGAAGAAAATGTCTTCCCAGGTGTCTGTCTCCCGTACCGCAATGCCTGCCCGGCGGGCCTCCGCTGCCAGCAGGGGTGTATCAGGATGTAATGGATCTGGCGCCGTCGCCAGCAGGTCAATTCCCGCATACTGCCGGAAAGCCTCTGCCACGGTCAGCACCTGGGGCTGTGCGGTCAGGTCGCAGGACAAACCATTGTATTCCGCCCGCGTCCGCCCTCCCGCCACTGCAGCACAGCGCAGCAGGGCAGCGCAGTCCTCCATCAGGCGGGTGTACCCCTCCCCTGCCCTGTACCATTCCAGCATGATGAATTCGGGGCTGTGGCGCGACGAGCGCTCCTGGTTGCGGAACACATGGGCGAACTGGAAAATACGGGGCAGCCCCCCGGCCAGAAGCTTTTTCATGGCGAATTCGGGACTGGTGTGCAGGTACAGTGTGGCCGCAATCTCCGGGTTCGGCTCGATCATCCGGGTGGAAAACGCCATGATGTGCGGCTCCATGCCCGGGGACACCTGCAGGATGGGTGTATCCACCTCGAGAAAATCCTGTCGCAGGAAATGGTCACGGATGGCCTGCTGCAGGGCCATGCGCACCTTCAGGTGTGGCAGGCGGCGCATCAGGGGGTCAGGATGCCAGGCTGTCATCATGGCCGGAAGCATAGCCACACAGCCGGAAACCGCAAGACCAGTTGCCTGCCCGCACCCGTTCTGTTAGCTTCCGGGCCGGATAATTACTCCCCCAACAGGAAAATCGTGTCATGAAAGTCAATGCCAATACCCTGCGCGCCGGTGCTGTGATTGAACACAATGGCAAGCTGTGCGTGGTCAGGAAAAGCCAGATTCTCACCCCCGGCAAGGGCGGCGCCTTTGTCCAGCTGGAGATGCAGGACATCCGTACGGGCAACAAGATGATGGAGCGCTTCCGCACCCAGGAAACCGTCGAGCGTACCCGCCTGGACGAACACGAAATGACCTTCCTGTTCTCCGAGGGTGACCTGCATACCTTCATGGACAAGACCAGCTTTGAGCAGGTTGCCATCTCCGGCGATATCATCGGCGACGCAAAGGTTTTCCTGCAGGATGGCATGGAAGTCACCGTGCAGATGCACGAAGGTTCTCCGCTCAGCGTGGAACTGCCTGCAACGGTCATTCTGACAATCACCGAGGCTGATCCTGTGGTCAAGGGCCAGACGGCGTCTTCCTCCTACAAGCCGGCCGTTCTTGAAAACGGGCTTCGCATCATGGTGCCGCCCCACATCGGCGCAGGCACACGGGTCGTGGTGGATACGGCTGAATCCACCTATATCGAGCGCGCGAAAGACGAGTGATGACCGGCTCTGTCCGCTCCCCCCTTATCCACGTGATGGGAAAGGCCGTTGAAAAAGCCGGCAAATCCCTGCTGCGCGATTTCGGGGATGTGGAACACCTGCAGGCCTCCCGCAAGGCCCCGCTTGATTTTGTATCGGTGGCGGATCACAAGTCGGAAAAGATCCTGCGTGAGGAGCTGTCCCGCGCCCGACCCCATTTCGGTTTCCTGATGGAAGAATCGGGCGAAGTGAAGGGACAGGACCCTACCCTCCGCTGGATCATTGACCCGCTGGACGGGACGATCAATTTTCTGCATGGCCTGCCCCAGTGGTGCATTTCCGTTGCCGCCGAAAGAAATGGCGAGATTATCGCAGGCATGGTCTATGACCCTCTGCGAGATGAAATGTTCTGGGCGGAAAAAGGAGGCGGAGCCTGGCTGAACGCCCGCCGCCTGCGGGTCTCCACCCGCAAGGATCTGGCCGACTGTATCGTTATGCCGGACGTCCCCCACGCGGATCCGGAAAAGCTGTCCCGGTCCATGGCAGAACTGGCCGCATTCGCCGGAAAGGTTTCGGGGATCCGGTACCTTCGGGCAGCCGCCCTGGTCCTGTGCTATGTAGCGGCCGGGCGGTGCGATGCGTACTGGCAGCGGGGGCTCGAGCCCTGGGATGTGGCGGCAGGCAGCCTGATCGTGACCGAGGCCGGGGGCTTTGTCACCGAAATCGACGGGGGACGCGACCCGATCTATGGAAGCAGTATCCTGGCGACCACGCCCAATCTCCAGGTCCCTGTGGTCCGCGTACTGCGGGGCGTGACTGCCGGAGACATCCAGAAAAAGGCCTGAGACCCATGCGCGCATGTGACGTAACCGTAGTGGGTGGCGGTCTTGCAGGCCTCACACTGGCGGTGGCGCTGGGATCTGTGGGTATGTCCGTGATCTGTGTGGACAGGGAACCGACGGCCTCCTCTTCTGAAAAGCCCGACACCCGCACAACCGCCCTGGCGCTGGGATCAAAACGGGTTCTGGATACCCTGGGGGTGTGGCCCTTTTTTAAAGCCCATGCTGCCCAGCCTATCCTGGATATCCGCGTGGCGGACCGATATTCGCCCCTGTTCGTCCACTATGACCACCGCGATGCCGGGAACGAGCCTTTTGGCTGGGTGGTGGACAACCGGTATCTGAAAGCCGCCCTGCTGAAGCGGGTGGCGCAGCTGCCCTCGCTGACCCATCTGACCGCAACCGGTGTGACGGCCCTGGACACAGGCCCGGTCCACACAACCCTGACCCTGTCGGACGGCCAGACAATGCGATGCTCTCTGGCAGCGGGTGCAGACGGGCGCAATTCCTTCTGCCGCAAGACTGCAGGGATCGGTACATGGGGCTGGACCTATGACCAGATGGCCATTGTGTGCAACATCCGGCACGAAAAGCCCCACCACGCCATCGCGCTGGAGCATTTCTTTCCCTCCGGTCCCTTTGCCGTCCTGCCCCTGACGGGAAACCGCTCATCCATCGTGTGGACTGAGCACAAGAACCGCGCGCCCCTGTTCCTGCAAATGTCCGAAAGCGACTTCAACCGGGAACTGCAGCAGCGGGCGGGAGACTGGCTGGGCGAAATATCACTGGACGGCCCGCGCCATGTCTGGCCTGTGTCCCTGCAGCACGCCCGCAGCTATACCGTCCCCCGCCTGGCGCTGGTGGGGGAGGCCGCCCACGCCATCCACCCCATCGCCGGGCAGGGCCTGAACATGGGCCTGCGCGACGTGGCGGTCCTGGCCGAGGTGGCCGTGGACGCCTGGCGGCTGGGTCTGGATCCTGGCAGTCCGCTGGTGCTGCAGCAGTTCCAGCAGCGCCGCCGGCCGGACAACATGCTTCTGGTCTCCGCCACCGACGGCCTGAACCGCCTGTTTTCAAATGGATCCGGACCCCTTCACAGGATTCGCAGCACGGGCCTTGCCGCCGTCAACCGCCTGCGACCAGTCAGACAGCTGTTCATGCGCCACGCCATGGGTACCCTGGGCGACCTGCCCCGCCTCGTAAAGGGCGAGTCATTGTAGCGCTTTGTCCCTGCAGACCCCTCCAGAATCCACTGGAGCGGAATGAATGCAAGGAAGGAGGAGCACAGGACCGCAGTGACGCAGCAGGCATCCGTTCCAGTGGGTTATGGGGGGGTCTGGCTATACGCCCACACCGTGGCCGGGGGCACATTCATCCACACGCGGGCCACGCGGCGGACGCGGATGGAAGGATCATCCACTATAATCGGCGACGCCCTGTGATAGGTGTACTGGACCAGCGGCCTTCCAGGCGGAAGCACGCTGAGACAGTCCCGGAGAAAAGCCAGGCGTTCTTCCGGCGTTTTCCACAACAGGGGCAGGCCGGAGACGATGGCAGACAGTCTGGAAATACCCCGGCGCTGCACAATTCCCCGGATGTCAAAGGCATCATCCTGGGCCACGGCAATACGCGGGAATGTCTCCCGCAGCATGGCGCAGAAATGATCATCCCTCTCCACCGCCACAATATCCTCGGGGCGAACTCCGCGATCCACCAGAGCCCGGGTCACCACGCCTGTTCCAGCACCCAGTTCGACGACTGTGGCTCCTGGTTCAAGGCTGAAAGCCCCGGCAGAAGCCCGGGACAGGGTAGCGCTTCCGGGCAGGACAGCGCCGACGGCCCGGGGATTGCGAATCCATCCGGAAATAAAGGACAGGTGGTGTTGCATGGTGCCCTGTTTTTGAAGGTGACATTCCATCATCCACATAGCGCACAACTTTGCCCGGGTACATGAAAAAGTACCAGGCTCATGCACCGTGTGTGTGCAGCGGGATTTCCCTATTTCTTCCCGGCAGGAGGGGCAAATTTACCCAGGTTGCCCAGCAGCTGCTGGAAGATGGTCACGTCCTTTCCCTTGGTCGGCGTCCTGCGGTCTGACAGCTCAACAACCTTGCTATCCTCCCTGTCCATGCGCTGGACCCCCTGGACCAGGCCGGCATCATCAAATGTGACCGCGACAATCTTGCGGTCCGTGACCTCGGGATCGAAGAAGGCCGTCTTTTCCGTAGTCTGGCCGATATAGTACCAGGTGGAATCGCTGAATGTCGCCGTGGTGGACGGACTGCCCAGCACACTGGCCACATCCTCCCGGGTGCTGACGCCCGGCTCGATCTGGTCCAGCTGCTCATCGTCCACAATCTGCCCCCTGACAGCCACCGTGGGCGCACAGGCGCTGGCCAGGCACAGGGCCAGCAGGGCAAACACAGGAAAAAACTGGCGCGCAGGTCTCATGCTTTTTTCTCCGGTCCCGCCTTGTTTCTGGTTACAGGGCTGCGGGGGACCAATTGACGTCCTGCCTTCAGCAGCCTATTCCAGAATGCAACAATCCATCACTTTATGGCAAGGCCAGGGCGTGTTTTCCTTCCTCAGGCATAACAGGGCAGCTGCAGAAAGGCTGTATGCGGCCATTGTCTCCCAGGCCCGCTCCCCTGTCCCTTACCGTATCCTGGGTGTGCCGGACACCCTGGACGGAAGGTTTGATCTGATTCTCCTGCATATGTTTCTGGTCCTGCATGCCCTGAAGAAACAGGGAAAGCACCCGGCTGACGGGGGGCAGGCCCTGTTCGGCCACATGGTCACCGACATGGACCGCTCCCTGCGCGAGGTCGGGGTTGGTGACCTGTCCGTGGGGCGGAAAATCCGGACCATGGTGGAGGCTTTCTATGGCCGCATCGCCGCCTATGAGCAGGCGGTGAAGAGCCTGGATGCAGACACGCTGCTTCCCGCGGCCCTGCGGCGCAACCTGTACGGCACCTGCCCTGCGGACACAGACCTGTCCGGCCCGGCCGGCGCCATGGCCCGCTATACCCTGGACCAGGTCCGGCATCTGGAAAAGCAGGATGCGGATACCATATTGTCAGGCACAGCCGTCTTTCTCCCCTATGAGCCCTTCCTGGCGGCAGAGGTAAAAAGATGAATCAGACACCCCGCGAATTCTCCCGCCGGATCAGCATCGACGCCATCCAGCGGCGCTCCCTGACAGAAAATATCGTGGCCACACCCGAGGAACGGGCCGGGCTTGCCGCCCGATTCGGCCTCCAGGCGCTGGAACAGCTGGAAGCCACCCTGTACCTGCGCACTATCCGGGGCGGCAGCATGGTGGAAGTCCATGCAAAGCTTCTGGCCGACGTGGTGCAGACCTGCGGCGTGACCCTGGCGCCCCTGCCCCGGCATGTGGAGGAGGAATTCACGGCCCTGTTCGCCCCGGCCAGACAGGTACAGGACGATTCTGCGGACGACCATGATGTGACCGGGGAGCTTGAGGATTCTCCGGAACCGTTCGAGGATGGGGGAATCGATCTGGGCGAACTGGTGGCCCAGCATCTGGCGCTGGCGCTGGATCCATACCCCCGGGCCGAGGGAGTCAGTCTGGATCCGGCCCTGTCCGGGCAAGGGGAAACAGGCGGAAAATCACAAAAACCCCTCGCCGCACTTGCGCGATTGAAAACGAAACAGTAAACAGTCACGTCTGCCCGATAACCGGTGAGGGATTTTCACGGATTATGGGGCAGCAGGCGACCATGGGGTCCGCCATCCGTATCCATATTGCAGAGAGTGACCAGCCATGGCTGTCCCGAAAAAGAAAACATCGAAATCAAAGCGCAACATGCGCCGTTCCCACCATGCCCTGTCCGCAACGGGCCGGGGTGAATGCCCGAACTGCGGCACGCTGAAGCGCCCGCACCACGTCTGCCGGTCATGCGGCCATTATGACGGCCGCGCTGTTGTGTCTTCCGAAGCCGCCGCATCCTGACGGCCCTGATTCCACCGGCTGCAAGGTGTGCTGAGTGACCCGCCGTTTTGCCATCGCACTGGACGCCATGGGGGGAGATCACGCCCCGGCCATGGTCGTTGAGGGCGCCAGCATTGCGCGGGAACGCTGCCCCTTGGTGGATTTTGTGTTTTTCGGCAACGCACAGGTTCTGGATCCCCTGCTGGCCCGGTATCCGGCCCTGAAGGCCGTCTCTGCCGTCCACCACACAGCCGATGTCATTTCCCCGGACACAAAGCCTTCCGCGGCCTTGCGCACAGGCAGGAACTCCAGCATGCGTCTGGCCATCGATTCTGTGGCCGAGGGACGCACCGCCTGTGTCGTCTCCGCCGGCAACACCGGCGCACTGATGGCCCTGGCCAAACTGGTCCTGCGGACCCTGCCGGGAATCGACCGTCCCGCCATTGCTTCTTTCTTCCCCACCCTGCGCGGCGAATCGGTGATGCTTGACCTGGGCGCCAACGCAGAATGCGACGCAGACAACCTGGTCCAGTTCGCTGTCATGGGCTCTGTCTTCGCCCGGTGCGTCCTGGGCCTCCCCTCCCCTGTTGTGGGAATCCTGAACATCGGCTCGGAAGAGGCCAAGGGCAACGATGCGGTACGCAACGCCGCAGGCATTCTGCGCCAGACCCCCCTGCCCGGTTCGTTTTACGGCTTTGTGGAGGGTGACGACATTCCCGCCGGCACGGTTGACGTGGTGGTTACGGACGGCTTTACGGGCAACGTGGCGCTCAAGACCGCGGAAGGCACCGCAAAGCTGTATGCCGAGTTCCTGCGCCGCACATTCCGTTCTTCCCTTCTGGCCCGGCTGGGCTATCTTCTGGCCCGTCCGGCGTTTCATAAACTGCGCACCCGCACAGATCCGCGGCGCTATAACGGAGCCATGTTCCTGGGCCTGCAGGGCCTGTGCGTGAAAAGCCACGGCGGAACCGACGCCACGGGCTTTGCCAATGCCATTACCGTGGCCGCGGACATGGTCCAGCATGATTTCAACACAAAGATCAGGGAAGATCTGTCCCGCATGATCCTGCCCGACGGGACAGATACGGGAGCCTGACAATGAAAATACGCTCCGGAATCACGGGATGCGGGTCGTACCTTCCTGAACGGGTCATGACCAACAGCGACCTGGAAAAACTGGTCGACACCACCGATGAATGGATCACCCAGCGTACCGGAATCCGCTCCCGCCATATTGCTGCCGAGGGCGAAACTACATCGGACATGGCTGTGAAGGCCTGCCTGCGGGCCCTGGAGCACGCCGGCATTACAGCGGCGGATGTGGATCTGGTCATCCTCGCCACCACAACACCGGACCATACTTTTCCGGCCACAGCAGCCCGTGTGCAGGCCCGGCTGGGAATCACCCAGGGCCCCGCCTTTGACATCCAGGCCGTCTGCTCCGGGTTCATTTTTGCCCTCGCCATGGCCGACAACTGCATCCGTCTGGGACAGGCGAAAACAGCGCTGGTGATCGGCGCCGAGACCTTTTCCCGCCTGGTGAACTGGAAGGACCGCTCCACCTGCGTCCTGTTTGGCGACGGCGCAGGCGCTGTCGTTGTCCAGGCCGCGCCGGGCACAGGGAAGATCACCGACCGGGGCATTCTCTCAACCCACCTGCATACGGACGGCACCCGCTATGACAGCCTGTATGCTGACGGCGGCCCCTCCACCACCGGCCGGGCCGGCACCGTGCAGATGGACGGCCAGGAAGTGTTCCGCCAGGCCGTCACCCGCCTGGGAGAGGTTCTGCAGGAATCCCTGGCGGCCAATGGCCTGACGCCGGACGACATTGACTGGCTTGTACCCCACCAGGCCAACCGCAGGATCATCGAAGGTACGGCCCGCAAGCTGGACCTGCCGGCAGACAAGGTGGTCATGACTGTGGACAGGCATGGCAACACGTCCGCCGCATCCATCCCCCTGGCGCTGGATGTGGCTGTGCGGGACGGACGGATCCGGCCCGGCCAGCTTCTGGTCATGGAGGCTATCGGCGGGGGACTGTCGTGGGGCGCGGCCGTTGTACGGTGGTAAGGAGAGAATATCCATGAGCGCAAAAACCCTGACCCGCTCTGATCTTGCAGAAGCTGTCTGCGCAGGCGCGAATATCTCGCGCAGGGATGCAGGGGCCTTTCTGGACACCATGATCGAGGAGATGGTCACCGTCCTGGCGCGCGGGGAGGACGTCAAGATCTCGCGGTTTGCCTCTTTCTGCGTACGTACCCGCAGACAGCGGGTAGGCCGCAACCCCCGCACCGGACAGGAAGTCCCCATCCCGCCCCGCCGGGTCCTGTCCTTCCGTCCCGGCGCACAGCTGCGGAAACAGGTTAACAGCACGAACCAGTAGAACCTTTTTTCACCTCTCCCCCGGAGAGAGAGAATAAAATTCAGCAATTGCCTCATCCGCAATGAATGGATATAGTCCGCCCGTTCTTTTCCGGAAGGACAAGTCGGAGTGTGGCGCAGCCTGGTAGCGCACTTGCATGGGGTGCAAGGGGTCGCAGGTTCGAATCCTGTCACTCCGACCAGCCTTCGCTCTTCGAGCTACGGCTCGGCAAGCCGAAGGCGCAGACGGCCGAAGCGAGTTAGAGCCAAGCTGTCACGCCATAGCTGCGAAGCAGCGACGGCGGACCGTTGCAGCAGGGACTCTGCCAAAATGATCTATGTCTATATTCTTCAAAGCATTGAAGAACCGGATCGATTTTATACAGGTGCTGCCGGGAATCTGAAGGCCCTTTTGAAAGAACACAATTCCGGAGAAGTTTTTCATACGGCAAAATTCAGACCGTGGGACATCAAAAATTATTTCGCTTTCAAGGATCATAAAAAAGCATATACTTTTGAAAAGTACCTGAAGTCTGGCTCAGGCAGAACATTCGCCAAACGGCATTTCTAGGGGTGCATTTCTGACAGATTGCCAGAGCATGTCCACCCCCTCTCCTTCCCCCCGAAAGAAAAAAGCTGTCCGCAAGGTCACGCCTGAATACCTGGAACGGGTCGCCCTGTGGTACATGGACCGCTATGCCGGCTCTGCCGCATCGCTGGAGCGGGTCCTGACGCTGCGGGTCCGCCGCTCGGTCAGGGCCCATGACACTGATCCGGCCGAGGCCACGGCCTGGGTCAGGACCATTATCGAAAAACACAGGGCAAAAGGCATTCTGGACGATGCCCGCTTTGCGCAGAACAGGGCGGAAAACCTGCACCGGCGGGGGACATCGCTGCGCATGATCCGCCACAGGCTGGCCGCGAAAGGGATTGACCCGGATACAGTCCGGCAGGTTCTGGACAGGATGACCGAAGAATTACCGGAAACGGAGGAAAATCCTGATCTCGTTGCTGCCATTGCCTTTGCCCGCCGCCGGCGCCTTGGCCCTTTCCGGCCTGCGGACCAGCGCCAGGAAAAAGCGCAGAAAGATCTGGCCGCCCTGGGCCGCGCCGGCTTTTCCGGAGACATCGCCCGCAAGGTCATTCTGGCGAAGGATACCAGCGACCTGATAATGTGATCAAATTCCTGTATAGGGTATTTTGCCTGGCAACAGGCAGGGTTCCTGAACATTGTGAATACGACGACACACTGCCCCGCTTCCGGGAAAAGCAGGGCCATTGCATAGCGCCGCACCTCCTTCCACTCTCCCTGCGGGAAAGGGTTATTCGTACCCATCTTCAGACAGAAATGATAACAAATGATAAGGTTTGTTTACGGACTCGCAATGTTAACCACTGCACTGGTGCCGAAGGCGTGCAGTCAAAGGGCCAGAAACTCCAAAACAGCCTGGAATGACCCTATAATAAAGACTGCACGGGTGTGCATTTAAAGTGTAGTTAAAGTGCAGTTGCGTGCAGTTATGGTGCAGCCGGTGCAGTCATGGTCCTGATACCCATATCGTCTGTCATCCGCATGAAACTGTTCCTGCAAGTATTTTCATGAAATACATTGTCCCCCGCAGTTGCATGATCGGCTGGTGGGAAATTTGGAAAAGCGTTTTGCAATCCGGGGTTTTTTCACCAGCCTTCGCGGCGCTGCAGCCGCGGCGTTCCTCTGGCTGGCGTCTTCTTCTGCGTTTGCCGCCACGCATGCTGATACAGCCATGACCGGACCCCGCAAACCTGCCGTCACGGCCCGGACCACCGGAAAAGCTGTAAAGAAAAAAGCCCGGAAACCAGTGGGTTATGCGTTCTATGTCAAGGCCCGGTCTCTCTATGCCAACAAAAAATTTTCCGAAGCGCGGGAGGCCCTGTCCCGCGCCAGGATACCGGAAGGCCGGAAAGGCTGGCTGAACACACAGCTTCTGCGCTGCCAGGCGGCCTACGATCTGGAAAAGATGGCAGAGGCTGCAGGACTGTGTCACGGCCTGGCGCAGGCGGTGCGCAATCCCCATGTC
>JALYJY010000031.1 GCA_030775045.1 Pseudomonadota bacterium
ACCTGGGCATTGGCACCGGGATACTGGGCGGAAACCTCCACGGTCGGGGGCGCGATCTCGGGGTACTGGGCCACGGGAAGGGAAAAATACGCCAGCACACCGATGATGAAAATCACCACCGACAGCACAATCCCGAAGATGGGCCGGTCAATGAAAAAGCGGCCGAACCTCACGGTGCAGCTCCTGTCACCGGCGCATCGGCAGGTGCAGCCTCCTGCAGCGTCACGGGCATGCCGGGACGGACTTTCTGCAGTCCTGTCACGATGACCCGGTCCGCAGGCCCAAGCCCCTCACGGATCACGCGCAGCAGGCCCTCCCGCTGGCCCACCACCACGGGACGGTACTGGATGACGTTCTTTTCATCCACCACCAGCACGAAACGGCGGCCCTGGTCCGTGCCAATAGCTTCGTCCGGGACCAGCAGCGCCTCGCGCAGCGGGGCAGCCTGCAGGCGAATGCGGCCAAACAGGCCCGGCGTGAACAGCCGGTCCGGATTGGGGAAGACAGCCCGGGCCCGCAGGGTTCCGGTGGACTGGTCCACCACGTTGTCCATGAAATCCAGGGTGCCGGCGTGGGTGAAATCCTTTTCATCCGGAAGGGCCAGCAGGACCGGCGCGCCGCTGGCCGTTCCATCCTTGTCCGGTCCTGTCTGGCGCAGGGACTGCAGCCAGGTGTCCTGGTCCATGTCGAAATAGAAATGGATCGGGTCCAGCGACACGATGGTCGTCAGCAGGGTAGCGCCCGCGGCCCCGCCGCTGACCAGATTGCCCACGCTGGCCAGCTCGCGGCTGGTGCGGCCGGCGACAGGCGCCTTGACCTGGGTGAAATCCAGGTCCAGCTGCACCGTGCGGGCCTGGGCCTCCGCCGCCTGCACATCCGCCAGGGCAGAAGCCAGCTGCTGCTGCCGTTCATCCGTCGTGCTCTGGGTCACGACCTTTTTCTTCACCAGCTCGCTGGCGCGATCCAGCTCCCGCCGGGCCAGTTCCTCCCGCGCCTTCGCACTGGCCAGTCCGGCATTTGCCGCATCCAGGGTTGCCTGGTACGGTCGGGGGTCAATGACAAACAGCAGATCGCCCGCACTGACCATCTGTCCGTCCGTGAAATGGATGGAGTCGATGTATCCGCTGACCCGGGGGCGGATTTCCACATATTCCACTGCGGCAAAGCGTCCCGCATATTCGCGCCACTCGGCCACTTCCTTCCGGACCGGAACGCTGACCGTGACCGGTGGCGCGGCTCCCTGCCCTTCGGCCTGCTGCTGCCCGTCGTCCTTTCCACAGGCAGACAGGGCCGCCAGAAGAACAAATACAGGCAGAATGCGAAAACAGGTCATGGACAGCGCCGGGAAATATTGATCAGGTCCTCATGGTGTAGTACCTGTGCTGATGATTGGCAACACATCTTCCCGGAAAGGCCCGCCATGATTTTCCTGTCTGCCAGAACCATTTCTGCCGCTGCAGCCTGCCTTTTCCTGGTTTCCGGCTGCGTCCCTGTCATTGCGGGCGGAGCCGCCGCAACGGCTGTAACAACCTCTGAGTCCCGCGGCTTTTCGGGTGCTGTCAGCGACACCCAGATCCAGGCCGAGCTGAATGACAGATGGTTCAAGGCCAATGTCGACATGTACGACCGGCTGGACATGACCATCCACAAGGGCCGCGTGCTGCTGACCGGCGCGGCGAAGGACGAGGAGCAGCGGGCACGGGCCGTGGAACTGGCCTGGCAGGTCAATGGCGTGAAGGAAGTCTATAACGAGATTTTCATCGACGACGGCCGCACCGTCCTGGATTCCGCAAACGACACATGGATCCGCACCCAGGTCTCCACCCGCCTGACCTTTGACCCGGAAGTGAAGTCCCAGAACTATTTCGTGGATACTGTCGGCGGGGTGGTCTACCTGCTGGGCGAGGCCCGCGACCAGGCCGAGCTGGACCGGGCGCTGGCGCAGGCCAATTCCGTCTCCGGCGTCCAGAGGGTTGTCAGCTATGTGAATGTTGCGGGAACGGAGTGACTTCCTGCTTTACCCCGGACCATTCCGGTGCCATATTCCCCGCTTGTTCCAGGATACCAGGGTTTCAGACGTCCCATGGCAGGTCTGCTTTCAGATTTCTACATCCGCGTCTTCACATGGGTGAAGGGCGAGCGTGTGGGCGAGGACAGGGCCGGGAATACCTATTACCGGTGCAGATCCCGCGGCAGGGGCGAAAGGCGCTGGGTCCTGTACCGGCAAAAGGATGACGCGAGCCTGGTGCCGCCGGGATGGCATGGCTGGCTTCACGGAGGCATGGACAAACCCATTCCGGACGACAGCCCCTTTCACCGGCCCTGGGAAAAAGATCACAGGCCCAACATGACGGGCTCGGCCCAGGCCTGGTATCCTCCTGGCCACACACTGAAAGGGGAACAGCGTCCGCCGGCCACCGGTGACTATGAACCCTGGAAACCTGAATAGAAAACAGAAAGAAGAAACAGAGGTCTGGTACAGTGAAAAGGAATGTTATTGAGACAGTGATCGGGGCCTTGGTCCTGCTTGTGGCCGCGGTTTTCCTGGTGTTTGCCTACAGAAGCGCCGATCTGGGACAGACCGCGGGCGGATACACGCTTGTGGCCAGCTTTTCCCAGACCGGCGGGCTGAAGGAAGGGTCTGACGTGCGGATCGGGGGCGTGAAGGTGGGCAGTGTGTCCGGCCTTGTCCTGGACCAGGACACATACATGGCAAAGGTCAGTCTGGCCATAGAACCAGCCATTAAACTTCCGCGCGATACTGTTGCCCGCATTGCCAGTGAAAGCCTTCTGGGTGGCCGCTATGTGTCCCTGGATCCGGGCGGCGAGGAGGAATTCATGAAAAACGGCGATTCCTTCGAGCATGTCCAGGGCGCCGTGGATCTGGAAACCCTGATCGGCAAGACCATCTTTAACCCCGACGGCGGAAAGACGCCCGCTGCGCAGGGGGCCGCGACGGCTCCATGACACACGCCCGCCTGCTGTCCCTGGTTATGGCAACAGTGCTTTCCTGTCTCGCTCTCTTCCCTGCAGGGGCGGCAGAGATGGCAGACCGGCCCTTCGTCCGCCTGCGCACCCTGGACAAGGTAACCGCGCGGGCCTCCACCACCGTGATTCCCGTGGGCCAGACCGTCGGCTTCGGATCCCTGTCCATCACGGTCAGGGCCTGCCGCCAGTCCGCCCCCGTCGAGCCGCCTGAATCGGCTGCGTTTCTGGAAATCATGGAAACAGGGCCTGGTGGACAGCCCGCAGGCCTGGAAGTTGCCGAAATTGTCTTCAGCGGCTGGATGTTCGCTTCCAGCCCGGCCCTGTCTTCACTGGAACATGCTGTTTACGATGTGTGGGTCCTGGGCTGCCAGAGCGACAGCAGCAATGCGGCCCCTGCGCCTTCCGCAAAGCCTGTGGATACCCCCGACACCGCCCCGGCCCCTTCGGGAGAAGTTCTGGATTAGGAAAGTCGAAGCGTACCCCGTCATGCCGGCGGAGGCCGGCATCCATTCTCTGGCACGGCAATAACAATGGACCCCGGCCTGCGCCGAGGTGATAACCAAAGCAGGTAAAATCGTGTCACAGCGCTGGAAACTGGTCCTGGAATTTGACGGCACACCCTTTGTGGGGTGGCAGCAGCAGCCGGAAGGCCTGTCTGTCCAGCAGGTTCTCGAACAGGCCCTGTACAGGTTTTGCGGAGAAAAGGTTGAGGCGGTGACGGCAGGGCGCACGGATTCCGGCGTCCACGCGCTGGGGCTGGTGGTCCACGCGGATATTCCCCGCGACGCTTCACCTGAAACTGTCCTGAACGCCCTGAACTTCCACATGAAACCGCACCCTGTCTCTGTCCTGTCAGCAGAGCCGGTGGGCGCGGATTTCCACGCCCGGTTTTCCTGCCGGGGCCGGGCCTATGTGTACCGGATCCTGAACCGCGTCCCTCCACCAACCCTGGAGTGGCACAGGGTCTGGCATGTACGCCGGCCGCTGGATGCAGAGGCCATGCACCGGGCCGCACAGTTCCTTGTCGGGCACCATGATTTCTCGACTTTCAGGGACGCCCGGTGCCAGGCGAAATCACCCCTGCGCACCCTGGACCGGCTGGATGTGGTGCGGGAGGGGGATGTTATTTCTGTGTATACCGAAGCCCGGTCATTCCTGCACCATCAGGTCCGGAACATGGTGGGGACGCTGAAACTGGTGGGCGAAGGAAAATGGACCCCGGACCAGGTACGGGAAGCCCTTGAACTGCGCGACCGCCGTGCCGGTGGCCCTACAGCGCCCGCCCATGGCCTGTATTTCTTCAGAGCGGTGTATCAGGGGCTGGGAGCAGATGGGGCTTGAGGGGGTTCGATACCCACTCCATTCCGGAACCAATCCTTCGTGGCTCCGTCTGCTGAGATCACAGCAGGGCCATCCTCACGATGCAGCAGTCCATCTTTATACCAGAGCCGGGTTCCCTTTGGATCTGTTACAGCTGGTCCGCCTTCACGGTGCAGCCGGCCATGGCAGTACCACGCTTCCACCCCTCCCTCGTATACAAGGGCCGGACCATTTTCACGGTGCAGCTGGCCGTCAGGTGACAGATAAATTTCCTGCAAGGGAACCGTTCGGCTTTCGCCCCTGGCCAGATCCTGGACATACCAACCCTTTGCCTCAGCCTGAAGCGTTTTTTGAAATTGTTCTGCCTGTGTGGCTGAAAAACAGATTGATACCATTTTGGTTGCCCTTTCATGTCCTGATACAGGAAACAACAATTCCGATCCCTGATCCTAAAACAGAAAGGCGAAAGTAATCCGAGATTTTGCCGAATGGCACCTTCCCGGTGTCATCCCGACCGGAGCGCAGCGGAGTGGAGGGATCTCGCTCCACGAATAAGATCCTTCGACTGCGCGCTGCTACGCAGCGTTTCGCTCAGGATGACAGACCCTGTTGCTGCAGGGCCAAGTCAAAATCAGCCCGTGATTTCCATGCCGCTGAAGAAGAAGGCGATTTCCTTCGCGGCGTTTTCCAGGCTGTCCGAGCCGTGGACAGAATTGGCCTCGATGGATTCGGCAAAGTCCTTGCGGATGGTGCCGGGGGCGGCGTTGGCCGGGTTGGTGGCGCCCATGATTTCGCGGTTTTTCGTCATGGCGTTCTCGCCTTCCAGGATCTGGATGACTACAGGGCCGGAGACCATGAACGAAACCAGCTCGCCAAAGAACGGCCGGGCACGGTGCACGTCATAGAACGCCTCGGCCTGGACCTTTGTCAGCTGGACGCGCTTCTGGGCCACGATACGCAGGCCGGCGTCCTCGAACCGGGCGTTGATCTTGCCGGTCAGGTTACGGCGTGTAGCATCCGGTTTCAGGATGGACAGGGTGCGCTCGGTGGCCATGGGACTTGCTCTCTGTGAAAACTGGTGGCACGAATGCGGCGCTTGTATCAGCTGATCCGCCTTCTGGCAACAGGACATCACACCGGGGAAGGACGTTTTCGTGCTCCAGATCCAGGACATGACATTCCGGATAGCCGGAAAGCCCCTGTTCGAGGGGGCCAGCGCCGCCGTGTCCCAGGGACAGCGGGTGGCCCTGGTGGGGCGTAACGGCACGGGGAAATCGACCCTGCTGAAGCTGATCCAGGGACGGCTGTCCCCCGATGCCGGGTCCATATACCTGTCACCGAAAGTGCGAATCGGATCTGTGGCGCAGGAGGTTCCGTCCTCCGGCATGTCGCTGCTGGACACGGTTCTGGAAGCGGATACCGAACGGACTGCCCTGCTGGCCGAGGCAGAAACGGCCGAAGATCCGCAGCGCATCGCCGACATCCACATGCGCCTTGTGGACATTGATGCCCACGCGGCCCCCGCCCGCGCGGCCCGGATCCTGTCGGGCCTGGGCTTCAGCGCGGAAGACCAGAAGCGTCCCTGCCGGGATTTTTCGGGCGGGTGGCGCATGCGGGTGGCGCTGGCCGCCGTGCTGTTTTCCCGCCCGGACCTTCTGCTTCTGGACGAGCCCACCAACCACCTGGACCTGGAGGCCAGCCTGTGGCTGGAAAACTATCTGTGTTCCTGGCCCGGCACCATGCTTCTGGTCAGCCACGACCGGGACCTGCTGAATGCCGTGCCCACCGGGGTCCTGCATCTGGACCGGGGAAAGCTGTTGTCCTATTCCGGCAATCTGGACCAGTTCCTGGAAGTCCGGCGCCTGAAAATGGAAAATCTGGCCGCCCAGGCTGGAAAGCAGGAAGCGGCGCGCAAGCACATGCAGGCATTCATCGACCGCTTTCGCAGCAAGGCGTCCAAGGCCCGCCAGGCCCAGAGCCGCATCAAGGCACTGGAGAAAATGGGGCCGGTGATGCAGATCGTCGAGGATGCCCCGGCCCGCCTTTCGTTCCCCTCTCCTGATCCCCTGCCCCCGCCCCTGATCACCATGGACCAGGCGGCAACGGGTTATGGCGATCATGTGGTCCTGCGAAACCTGAACCTGCGCATCGACCCGGATGACCGGATCGCGCTGCTGGGCTCCAACGGCAACGGCAAATCCACCCTGGTCAAGCTTCTGGCCGGGCGGCTGGACCCCCTGTCCGGGGAAATCCGCCGGGCCCCAAAAATAAAGGCCGGATACTTCGCCCAGCACCAGGCCGACGAATTCGACCTGTCAAAAACCGTGCTGGAAGAGGCCCGGTACAGGATGCCAAAGGCCACGCCCGAACAGATCCGGGCGCACCTGGGCCGGTTTTCCTTTTCGGGGGACCATGTGAAAACCCCTGTGGGCCAGCTGTCGGGCGGAGAGAAGGCCCGGCTTCTCCTGGCGTTCATGGCGCGCGAGTCGCCCAACCTGCTGCTTCTGGATGAACCCACCAACCACCTGGATATCGACATGCGCGAGGCGCTGGTGGAAGCCCTGAACAATTTTGAAGGGGCGGTGATCCTGATCACCCACGACCCGCATCTGGTCGAACTGGCCGCCGACAGGCTTCTGCTGGTGGACAGGGGAACCTGTCAGACCTTTGACGGGGACATGGACGACTATCGCCGCCTGGTCCTGGACCGCGCGCGGGAGAAAAAACAGGCGTCGCCTGGGATAAAGGAAAAAACCCGGACAGAATCGCAGACTGCCCGGCGCAAAAAGCTGGAAGACGTGGAAAAACGGATCGAGACCCTGACCCGCCAGGCCGAAACCCTGCGCCAGAAACTGGCTGATCCATCCCTGTATGCAGGCCCCGCCACTGAAGTGACGCGCATTCAGGCCAGCCTGAAGGAAACTGAACGTACCCTTCAGGCTGCCGAGGAAGAATGGATGGTCCTGCATCAGGATCAGGACAAACCCCTGTAAAAAATGAAAAATACCTCCGAACATTGACAGCGGGTAGGGGGGTGTGCCAATCGTAGCCCTCCTTCAAAAGGGGAGTCTTTTCCGGTCCGTCCGGGTACCCCGTCTTCGCCACTTCAGACCGCCCGCAACAGCACAGGAGCAGAGTCGTCAGCGTGAGGAGATATTGCCTTGTCGCAGCGGCGTTCTGGATTGCGGGCCTGGTTCTTGTCCTGCACCAGGTTTCCCTTCCGTCGGCGGATGCACCGGCCCCGGCGCCTGCCCTCCAGGCGCAGGCCCCTGCAGATCCTGCAGAGACGTCTTTCGGACTGGCCAGCCTTGTGGCCCTGCTGCGTCCTTTTCTTGAACGGCCTTCCTTTCCGCCTTCGGAAGCGGGAGAGAGTCTGGACCCCGTTCACTATATCCTGTCCCATGTGACGCCCGATGCGCTGACGGAATCCTCGGCCATCTCTGCCGGGCAGAAGATCACCCTGGCGCTGGACAAGGGAGATACCCTGCTGGGACTGCTGGTGGATGCGGATGTGTCCGTCCAGGAGGCGCAGACCGCCATCGATGCCCTGAAAGAGGTCTATGATCCCCGCGACCTGAAAACCGGCCAGGAAATCTCGGTCCTTTTCGGGGGCAACAGCCAGTTCATGGGGCTTGAATTTGCGCCTGACCGGCTCTCCTCTGTCTCTGTGGCCCGCCAGGACAGCGAGACCTTCCGGGCCGCGGAAACCAGCAAACCCGTGGAACGCAAGCTGGTGGCGGTCCAGACCACCATCTACTCCAGCCTGTTCGACGCCGGGAACACCACCGGCATTCCTGCGGCTGTCATGTCGGAACTCCTGAAGCTGTATTCCTATAACGTGGACTTCCAGCGTGACGTGCAGCCCGGCGATTCGTTCCGGGTGATCTTCGAGCGCGATGTGACAGAGGACGGAACCCCCGTCCGCAACGGGAACATCGTCCATGCCTCCATGAACCTCAGCGGCCGCGAGCTTCCCCTCTACCGCTTCGAGATGCCGGACGGCACCGTGGACATGTTCGACGCGAAAGGCAGCAGCATCCGCAAGGCCCTGATGCGAACCCCCATCGACGGCGCACGGATGACATCCCGCTTTGGCATGCGCCGCCATCCCATCCTGGGATTCAGCAAGATGCACACCGGCATAGACTTCGGCGCGCCCACCGGAACACCCATCTATGCCGCCGGTGACGGCACCCTTGAGGATATCGGCGTGAAGAATGGGTACGGGAACTATATCCGCATCCGGCATACTTCCATGATCTCGACCGCCTATGCCCACATGAGCCGCTTTGCCAAGGGCATGCGCCGCGGCACCCGCGTCCGCCAGGGCGAGGTGATCGGGTATGTGGGCTCAACAGGGCGCAGCACAGGCCCGCATCTGCACTATGAGGTGATCCGCAGCGGCCGCCAGGTCAACCCGCTCAGCGTGGATATGCCCAGCGGCAAGACCCTGGACAAAAAGAGCCTGAGGATCTTCGAGGCCCGGGTCAATGAGATCGGCACCCTGTTCGCCAGCCTGTCCGATGGCCGCCTGCAATACGCCAACCTGCGCACCGGCGCCAGCGCGACTGAAACTGAGTAAATTCCCTGGCCATCCCTTTATTACTGTCATCCTGAGCGAAGCATCCTGAAAGGATGCGCAGTCGAAGGATCTCCTTCACGAAAGAGATCCCTCCACTTCGCTGTGCTCCGGTCGGGATGACAGGGAAGATTACAAATGAGGTCTGATATCATGTTCCCCCCGGCCCTCGCGGACATGGCATCCCGCATCCTGGACCGGTGCCGGCAACAGGGCGTGACACTGGCCACCGCAGAATCCTGTACGGGCGGCCTTCTGTCCGCCTGCCTGACCGCTATTCCCGGATCCTCTGACGTATTCGAGCGCGGATTTGTAACGTATTCCGACAGGGCCAAGACAGAATCCCTGGGCGTTCCTGCCGTGCTGGTCCGCGACCATGGCGCCGTCAGCGCCCCTGTGGCCCAGGGCATGGCGGAAGGGGCTCTGCAGCATTCCGGAGCGAACCTGGCCATCAGCATCACGGGCATCGCCGGCCCCGGCGGCGGGTCGGGGGAAAAACCCGTGGGACTGGTCTATATCGGACTGGCCCGGCGGGGACAGGCTCCGGCCGCCCATCGCTTCATGCTTAAAGGATCGCGGGATGTCATCCGGCTGCAGGCCGTGGAAACGGCACTGAACCTTGTGGAACAAAATCTTTCTTAACAATTCTTTCAGAACGCAGTGATAGGGTGGCTTTCTGATTACACCCCGCTGAGGGATCGCGGTTATGCGTCTGCTGGATCTTCTGGGCAAATGGCTCCGGGGTGATGAAACACCTCTGACGCACCAGCCCCTTGCCAGACCTGCCCCCCGCTTTGATAAGGGGGAGGTTATGGAATGGTGGGAAGAATTCTGTAACCAGACAGGCCTGCAAGGCCGTAAGTTCACCTCCCGCAGAGACGGCACAGACGACAGTGAAAAACTGCGCCAGGTTTTTGCCTTTGGATCAGAAAAGGCTTCTTTCGCTGTTGAGGTCCACCACCCTGCCTTTCTGGGAAAACCGGCAGAACCCTGCCCGCCCCTGGATACCCTTCCGGTGTCTGTTGCCAGAACAGACGACCGGATCGTCATCATGATCCGGGGCGTCAGCGAGGCGGAGAAAACCTTTCTGCGTCCAGAAAACCTGGCAGCCGGGGGAGATTACGACAATGTACCTCCGGTCGGCCTTGTCAGGGATGGCAGGCCCGTTTCCCTGACAGGCGTATCCGGTGATGTCAGACTTTCCCCCCTGCCCGTCAGGAACAGGCCTGTAGCTCCCGGAGGGCGGCCCACACCGGGATATGGCGATATGCTCATGGTCCTCATTGAATTCCGGCCTGTCCCGACAGAACAGGTCGCAGATCCACACGCTCCTTTCAGCAACTCGATGAGAGTCTTTATCCGGCCTTCAGGGATTCAAGGCTGGTACAGCGGCCCGGATGGCAGCGTGCACAGGCTTGCAGCTGACAGCCTTGACCTGCGACACGGGGACCGCCGCTGGTGGGAGAATTTTCTGGGGAGCCTGTCAAAAATGATGTCTGTGGCTGAAAGACAGGCACAAGCTACCGGAAGGCCCTTACCGCTCTCCGTCACAATGCAGGATCCACTGTACATCGCCCGGTACGGCGATGGAGGATTTTTCGAGACTCCTCCTCCAAAAACATGGTCGCGTAACAGCCCACCCCCTGCCAGTCCGGGCCCGCAGGGATAAAGGGACACAGACACCGGCTTTTCCCATACCCTGTCCCCGGGGCTTGGCTTTTTGTTCCGGGGTATGCTATGGGATCCTGTCTTTCCGTTTGTGCCCGGGGACACCCGGTTCCGGAAAAACAGCATCCGGGAGATTTCCGCCATCCGGCAGGCTCCCCCCATCCACGAGAGTGAGAGAAAACAATGAGCGATATTGCAGCCCGCGTGAAGAAACTTGTTGTCGAGCGCCTGGGCGCCGATGAGGCCAAGGTTGTTCCGAACGCCAAATTCACCGATGACCTGGGCGCCGACAGCCTGGACATTGTCGAGCTGGTCATGGCGTTCGAGGAAGAATTCTCCATCGAGATTCCCGATGACGCGGCCGAAAAGATCGCTACGGTCAGCGACGCCGTCAAGTTCATCGAGCAGAAAGTCGCGGCCTGAGCTGCAGGACCGGCATGATATCCCTCTGCCATGGCTCGCCGTGGCGGAGGTTTTGTCCTTAATATGGGCAGACCCCTTGCAGAATCTGCCGGGATGAGGCAAATGCAAGGAACGAGGAGCACAGGACCGGAACGTATACATAGTACGTGAGGATCCGCGCACCGCAGTGACGTGGCAGTTGTCCATCCCGGTCAGGGTTATGGAGGGGGTCTGAGATGAGACGTGTTGTTGTGACAGGCATGGGTCTGGTCACCCCCCTCGGGGTTGGAGTGGACCACAACTGGACACGCCTGGTCAGGAATGAATCGGGCCTGCGCGCCGTTGAATCCTTTGACGTGTCTGACATTGCCTCAAAGGTCGCCGGCCAGGTCCCCCGCGGTGACGGGCCCGGCCTGTTCAATCCGGACACGTACATTCCGCCGAAAGACCAGCGCAAGATGGACGAGTTTATCCATTTTGCCATCGCCGCGGCGGCCGAGGCCGTGAAGGACAGTGGCTGGCAGCCGTCTACAGACCATCAGCGGGAACGCACGGGGGTCATGATCGGCTCGGGCATCGGCGGTCTTCCGGGGATCTATGACGGCTCCATCACCCTGCACGAAAAGGGTGCGCGCCGCATGTCGCCCTTTTTCATTCCGGCCTGCCTGATCAATCTGGCCTCGGGCCACGTGTCCATCAATTACGGATTCAGGGGCCCCAACCACGCTGTGGTCACGGCCTGCTCGACCGGCGCACACGCCATCGGTGACGCGGCCCGCATCATCATGTGGGACGATGCTGACATCATGGTGGCCGGCGGCGCTGAAGCAGCCGTCAGCCGCCTGGGCCTGTCCGGCTTTGCCGCCATGCGGGCCCTGTCCTCGAACTTCAACGATACACCCACCCGGGCCTCCCGCCCCTGGGACAAGGACCGTGACGGCTTTGTCATGGGCGAAGGCGCCGGCGTTGTGGTGCTGGAGGAGCTGGAGCACGCAAAGGCCCGCGGCGCAAAAATCTACGCGGAAGTTGTCGGCTATGGCATGTCTGGTGATGCCCATCACATCACTGCACCGGCCGAGGATGGCAACGGCGGCTACCGGGCCATGCAGGCCGCACTGAAGCGGGCGGGTCTGACCCCAGCCGACGTGGACTATATCAACGCCCACGGCACTTCGACCCCCGTGGGGGACGAGATCGAGCTTGGCGCTGTCCGCCGCCTGTTCGGCCCCGCCATGGACAAGGTATCCATGTCCTCGACCAAATCGGCCATCGGGCACCTGCTGGGCGCTGCCGGTGCAGTGGAGGCCATCTATTCCATCCTGGCCATCAACCACGGCGTCGTTCCCCCGACCCTGAACCTGGACAATCCGTCGGACAGCTGTCTGGGCGTGGATCTGGTGCCCCACAGGGCAAAGGAAAAAAAGGTCCGCGTGGCCCTGAGCAATTCCTTCGGCTTTGGCGGCACAAACGCGTCCCTGGTTTTCCGCGAGCACAGATAGGGCGCCCATGGGAACCCTTTCCCGGTTCCTTTCTGCCCTGCTGACCTGCGGCGCGGTGATCGCTGTGGCGCTGGTATGGGGAGGATACGTGCTGTGGACGGCACCCGGCCCTGCATCTCCCTCCGCCGAGGCTGTGGTCATTCCCCGCGGCAGCACCATCGGCACCGTGGCTGAAGCGCTGGAACAACAGTCATTCATTGAAAGCCGCGTTCCCTTTGTCCTGGCCGCCCGGATGACTGGCCTGGCTCCGCACCTGAAGGCGGGAGAATATGCCTTTCCGGCCCGGGCGAGCCTGGGACAGATCATCGGGGTCCTGCGGGAGGGAAAGCCCCTGCTGCGGCGCTTTACGGTTCCCGAGGGCTATACGTCGGTCCAGATTGTCCGGCTGCTGGAACAGGAAGAGGCACTGACAGGGACCATCGACTCCCAGCCCCCCGAAGGCGCCCTTCTTCCGGAAACCTACCTGTTTTCCCGGGGTGACAGCCGGACCGACATCCTGAAGCGCATGAAGGACGCGATGGACCAGGCGCTGACCGGCCTGTGGGACAAGCGGATTGAAGGTCTTCCGTTCACAACGCCCATGCAGGCGGTCACCCTGGCTTCCATCGTGGAAAAGGAAACCGGAGTGGCCACGGAAAGACCCCGCGTGGCGGGGGTGTTCATCAACCGCCTGAAAACCGGCATGCCGCTGCAGTCCGACCCCACGGTCAGCTATGCGGTCACAAAAGGAAAAGAAGTTCTGGACCGGCCCCTGTCCCGAAAGGATCTGGCCCTGAATTCCCCGTACAACACATACGTTGTGCCTGGTCTTCCTCCCGGTCCCATTGCCAATCCCGGGCTGGCCTCGCTGAAGGCCGTCCTGGATCCTGAAAAGCATGATTTCCTGTATTTCGTGGCCGACGGCACCGGCGGCCATGTGTTCGCCCGGTCTCTGGAAGAGCACAATAAAAACGTGTCTGCCTGGCGGCGGCTTTCAGACGGAAAGCAGGAGACGGGGACAATATCCCGATAATCGAAATACTTGCTCCCGCGTATCGTAGACTGCTCCCGGAGCTGATTTCTGTCGGGATCTGTCGTGAACAGGATGATTGAACTGGACACAGGCAACGCCATTGCCCCCTGCACCTGGGCCATGGACTATGCCCTTGGCAGGATGCGGCGCATCCAGGACTATCACGAACATCCGGATACAACAAAACAGAGGCAAAGCATCGCCTGGCAGTTCAGGAACAGGGGTTTTCATCCTGCAATCACATCACACAGGATTGTCCTGACTGCCGGAACAACGCCTGCCTATGGGGCTGTGCTTGATCTGATCAGGCATGAATACATGGGTTACATGATAAAAACCGGCGAGCGCAGACGACCCGCTATTGTCATGCCCGTCCCGAACTATGGCAATTTTATTACCATGGCTGAAATCAGGGGATTTGAAGTCATTCCCCTGGAACGGGATCCCCAAAGAGAGTGGACACTCGGCTCAGGCCATCTGCACTCCGCCCTGTCCATCCTGGAAAACGACAAGGATGTCAATGTTGTGGTTTTTTACGACTGCAACCCCTGCAATCCCACCGGCCATGTGCGGGGCAGAAGAGAGACAGTCTCGACCGGAACCATGATCTACAGCCAGAATATGATGCAGCAGGTAATACATGGCGAGGAAAAACACTTCCCGATCCGGATCATCGATGACATGGTCTATGATGGTACTGAATATGGGCCGGAACAGCCGTTTTCCTTCATGCAGATGCCAAAGCCGCAGGCAGAAACCTTTGTCCTGTTTGGCGGATCAAAGACAGGAATGGCCGCCATCAGAACAGGTGGTGTGATCTGCTCTTCAGCAAGATCCGCAAGAATCCTTGAGGAGTTTTCCCGGATAAATTCGGGGGGGCTGTCAGCCATCGCGACCCATGCCGCCGAAGCCCTGTTCGGATCAGGCCCGGATCTGTGGCAGCCCCGCCAGCAACATCTGGGGCACCTGCGCCAGGAACATATGTTTGGCGAAAGATTCCTGCGGACCCTGATCAATGGGCGGGATCCGTCCGAAGACCTGTCTGACGCCGACTGGCGCCGCATGGTTGATGGCGTCGCGGCAGGATACGGTGTCAATGCCGACAGGGCAAAAGACATTCTGGCCCAGGGGATACACGGCGTCAGGATTGTAACACGGCCAAAGGCCGGTTTCTTTCATCTGGCAGATATGAATCCCTGCCTGGAAAATACGGCTTTCCTCCGGGAGGACACAGATCTGCGGAATTTCCTGATGAAAGGGGGCTTGAGGATTGCCACCGGATCCCGCATGGGCCTGCGGCCAGGGCAGGGAATCATGCGGCTGTCCTATGCCCATCCGGATGGTTATCTGGTTGCTGCGACACGCCGTCTGAAAGAACTGCTGGGGCAGATCTGTCCCTGACAGGGAATTGCTGCTGCCTCACCGCCGCAGGTGAAAGGTCCAGCGCAGGGAATTCCGGGGCAGGGTGCAGCTGTCCTCGGCTATCTGTCTGACAGTCACATCCCCGACCGGCACGACCACGTTATTGATGTGCCGCTGCAGAAGGTTGTTGTCATCGGTGCTCATGGTGGCAAGGACCAGGCGGATACAGCTGGACCGGGGCAGATGATCGGTGGCGATCCTGAACCTGTCGCCCGGCGCAACGCCGAAAAGATTGATCCGCCCGCCCCAGTAGTTCATCAGGATACCTCTCTCGGGACCCCGGATGTCAGAGGGGAAAATGCCCTGGTCCCACAGTTCGTTGTTCAGGTTCCGGACAGGCACATCAGGTTTTCCGGAATAATAGGTGCGCATGTTGTCGACGATTTTCAGGACCTGCTCGGCGCTGTTGGACACGCGGCGCTGTTCCATCACACGGCCCGAGATGATCCATATGGCCGCAATAATCAGGCCCACAATGCCAAGGACGACCGCCATCTCCAGCAGGGTGAAGCCTCTGGTAGATGCTTTTTTCCGGAAAAACGGTTTCATGTGCATGATCCCCGCAAATTGCTGGCCATCATATTAACAGGCAGAAACCTCTCCCGGAACAGCGAAATTGCTTTCATACCAGGAGAGGCTATGATTCACAGGTGACAATCCGCATGGTGTACCCATGACATCCTCCCTGCCCGTGGTCGGTATTCCCTGCTGTACGTTCATAAGGAACGGGATTTTCCCTACCCATGGGGCAGGCAGCCGGTATGTCCACCTGGTCACCCACGGCGTCAGGGGCCTGCCCCTGCTGGTCCCCGCTACGGGAGAGGATATTCCGGCCCGCGAATTCCTGCGCTATATGGACGGCCTTCTGGTGCCTGGAAGCCCGTCAAATGTGGAGCCCGCCCGCTATCTGGGCGGGCCCAGCCAGCCCGGAACCCTGCATGATCCGGCCCGGGACGCCACCACTCTGCCCCTGCTGCGGGCCGCGGTGGAGGCCGGCATCCCTGTGCTGGCCATCTGCCGGGGGATGCAGGAGCTGAACGTGGCCATGGGCGGCAGCCTGCACCAGGAGGTCCACCACCTTCCCGGATTCATGGATCACCGGCAGGATACAGAAGAATCCCCGGAAGAGATGTACCGGCTGCGGCATCCGGTGACCCTGGACGAAGGAGGAATTCTGGCCAGGCTGACGGGTAAAAGGCAGATCGACGTCAACACAGTCCATGGCCAGGGAATCCGTGACCTTGCACCCGGCATGGTGGTGGAAGCCACGGCGCCCGACGGCCTGATCGAGGCCATCCGGCTGGACACGGCCCGCGCCCTTACCCTGGGTGTCCAGTGGCACCCGGAGTGGAGATACTGGGAAAATCCTGATTATGCAGCGATTGTGCAGGGCTTTTCACAGGCCGTCCACGCCCGTGCAGAAAAGGCCCGGAAACAGACCTGATTTCAGGTCCCGGGATGGGCAGTCCCGAAGGGCGGCAGCTGCTTCAGGCTTTCGACAGCCATGGTCCCCAGGCGATGTTCCCCGGGTATGTCGTTCAGCTCTTCCTGTCGCACAAAATCTGCCCGAAGGGCCCGTGCTGTCTGGATCGCATCTACGCGAACCAGCAGGTTCATCAGGGACTGGTATGCGGCCTGTCTTGCTTCGCGCTGTTCCTGTGTTTTTAAAGGAGCATGGAACAGACAACGGACAATCCTGTCCTGTTGTGTGCGGATTTCATACTCGAGCCTCCGGGAAATACCTGAAGTCTTCCCCAGATTCTGGTCAACAGTCTCAAGTTTGGCACACAGGCGTACAAAGGCGTTCAGTTTTTCCTGACCGGGAGAATGTCCATCCAGAAGACGCACTGTTACATTCCTGACTGCCTGGTAAAAGTCCTGACATTGCCCGGAAGGCAGGCCCACAAAAAAATCCACAAAGGCAAGCGGGTCAGACGGATTGCCGTATATACGCCATCTTTCCTGTCTGTCCTGTTCCTCGTTGTCTGTCATAGGTTCGTTCCTGTATTCTGAAACTGCAACCAGGTTATCACCGGAAACCGAAAGTAAAAACAGCCGGTCAGACTTTCTCCCCCGCCAGCTCCCGCACCACGGCGGCATCGTCAAAGGGATGGACGGTGGCGCCGACGATCTGGCCCTGCTCGTGCCCCTTGCCGGCCACCACCAGCACATCGCCGGGCCCAAGCGCCGCCAGCCCCTGGCGGATGGCCGTGCGCCGGTCGGCCACCTCCCGCGCCCGGCTGTTGCAGCCGGACAGGACCTCCTGCCGGATCAGGGACGGATTCTCGGTCCGCGGGTTGTCATCGGTGATG